>JAISWY010000320.1 GCA_031270925.1 Candidatus Symbiothrix sp. | reverse complement strand
AAACGACCCTAAAAAAGATACAAAAAAAAAGAGAGAGATAAAGTATTAATTTAGTTTAATTTAAAGTTAATTTGTATGAAAAGATTGACTGTATGGTTAGTATGCTTCATGGCAAGCATGGGATGGGCTATCGCACAGGACAAGCAGGTGTCGGGAACGGTTCAAGACGAATCGGGCGAGCCTGTGATCGGTGCGTCGGTAGTGGTAAAGGGCAATACGTCCTTGGGTACGGTAACGGATTTGGATGGGAAGTTCTCGATGAATGTCCCGTCGGATGCGAAAACATTGATTGTTCGCTATTTGGGAACACAAGAGCAGGAAGTGGCGACGGGCAACAACTTGATTATTGTGCTGAAAGCGGCGGATACAAGCTTGGACGAGGTGATTGTGGTCGCCTATGGTACACAAAAGAAAAGTTCCTTTACGGGTTCTGCCGCCACGATTAAAAGCGAAACCATCGAAAAACGGAAAGTGTCGAACATAACAAAAGCGTTGGACGGTGTGGCTCCGGGTGTGCAAGTTACGTCAGGTAGCGGACAGCCGGGTTCGGGCGCCAGCGTGTATATTCGAGGCTTGGGTTCGATAAACGCCTCCAATACACCGCTTTATGTAGTGGATGGGATTCCTTACGATGGTAATATTTCGTCCATCAGTTCCAACGATATTGAAAGCGTTACCGTCTTGAAAGATGCTTCTGCCGGCGCTTTGTATGGCGCCCGCGGCGCTAACGGCGTGGTAATGATTACAACGAAAAAAGGAAAATCGGGCGTTACGGAAGTGAATTTCAAAGCGAATTGGGGAGCTTCAAGCCGCGCCATTCCACGTTACGCAACGATGGATTCCAAAGATTTTCTTGAAGCGGAATTTTCAGCATTTTCCAATGTTTACGGCGCCGACCGCGCTTTGCAACAAATGGTTTCCGGCAGTCAAAAGATTTTCGGGCTAAATGAGCAATACAATCCTTACAACTATAGTGTTGCGGATTTGATCGATCCGGTTACCGGTAAAGTCCGCGACGACGCTCAATTATTGTGGGAAGACGATTGGTTGGATGAAGTTACCCGCAACAATGCATTTCGTCAGGAATATACTTTGGATGTAAGCGGCGGCATCGAAAAAGCGCAATACCTGTTCTCTTTCGATTATCTAAATCACGACGGGATTTTGAAAAACACGGATTTTCAACGCGCTTCGGGACGAATGAACGTGGAATCAAAGCCGCTCGAATGGTTTGGCGCCGGCTTAGGCAGTAATTTCGCCCAAACCAAACAAAATTATTTGGGCTTATCCGGAAGTTCACTGAGTAACGTGTGGTCGTCGGCACAATTAATGGCGCCGATTTATCCGGTTTATCAACGCGACAGAAATAGCAATGGCGATTTTATATTGGACGCCAACGGTCAAAAGCAATTCGACTATGGCGTTAATCGTCCGGCGGGGCAACAACCTGACTTTAACTCGGTGGCGACTTTATATGACGACAAATATGCCAATACCATCAACAACTTGTCGGGACGTTCGCATGTCGATTTCGGAGATTTGAAAGATGGGCCGTTGCAAGGTTTGAAACTGACATTCAACTTGGGATTCGATTATTACGGATTAAACACTTTGGTACATTATAATCCGCAATTCGGAAACGCCAAGGATTCCCAAGGCCGCACGGCGAAAACCGGCATAAGCGTATTCAGCTATACCGCCAACCAAATGCTGAGTTGGCAACGTAGTCTGCTCGAAAACCATCATCTGGATGCCATGTTGTCGCACGAATATTACAATTTAAATGTGGACGAAGTGTCTGCCGAACGTACCGGTTTCCCTATCGGTTTTTATCAGCCCTCGGCAGGAGCGGTCGTTACCGATGCGGCAGGATATGAAAACACTTACAGCATCGAATCCTATTTAGGCCGTATCAATTATGACTATGCCGACAAATATTATTTCTCGGCCAGTTTCCGTCGCGACGCTTCTTCCCGTTTTTTTGCAGACAATCGCTGGGGTAATTTCTGGAGTGTCGGCGCCAATTACCGCATCTCGAACGAATCGTTTTTAAAAGACGTTTTTTGGTTGGATAACTTGGCTGTACGCGCAAGCTATGGCTTACAGGGAAACGACAATATTCTGGATAGCGACGGTTATTCCGATTATTATCCTTGGTCGGCTTTATACGATTTGGCATGGTCGAACGCTGCATTGCCCGGAGCTATTGTCCCGAATTTGGAATACAGGGATTTGACATGGGAAAAAAGCCGCACATTCAATACCGGCGTGGATATAGCCCTTTTTAAGCGGATAAATATCGGCATCGAATGGTTCAACCGCCATACAACCGACTTATTGTTATCTTATCCCAAGCAGCTTTCCTCCGGTTTTTCGGGTTACAATCGCAATTCGGGAAGTATGTACAACCGCGGTTTGGAATTTACCGTTTCCGGAAAACTTATTAAAACACAAGATCTCGAATGGAATGTTACAGTAATGGGATCGCTTATCCGCAATAAAGTTTTGAAATTGACCGACGATGGCAAAGACATCATCAGCGGTTCGACGATTATCCGCGAAGGCGAACCTTTACGTTCGTATTATGTATGTCGCTCGGCTGGCGTCGATCCGGCAACCGGCGACCAATTGTATTGGGCAACCGTGGATGGAAACGGAAATACGGTCGAACCCTATATTACCAACGAAACAACATACGCGCAGGCCTCGCGTTATGTAGCCGGAGCTAAATATCCCGATATTTTCGGTTCTATCAGTACCGATTTGAAATACAAGTCTTTAGATTTTTCGATAGCTGCCAATTATTCCTACGGCGGACAAATTATCGATGGCGTCTATCAAAATTTAATGAGTTTTTACTATGCCGCACAAGCCAAACATCAAGATATGGAACGTGCATGGAAAAAGCCGGGCGATGTTACCGATATTCCTCGTTATCAAATCGGACAAAGCTTCCCGACAACCGACGATATGATTTTGAATGCATCGTATCTCAGTATCAAAAACATTACGTTAGGTTACACGCTCTCGTCGAAAATTGCAAAAAAAGCAGGATTGAAAGGTTTGCGTGTTTATGCCGCGGCCGATAATGTTGCGTTATTTACACATTTGCAGGGAATGAACCCGCAATACAGCATTTCCGGCGGAACCGATTATGTTTACACACCGGAACGCACGATTTCGTTGGGTATTGATTTGAAATTTTAATTGATATGGTTACACTGTTAAAAAAAGAAAACATGAAACATTTAGTATATGTATGCTTATTTATAAGCGCAATCTTTGCTTATTCGTGTTCCGACGAATTGCTGGATGTAAGTCCTTCATCCAGAATTGCCAAAGAAGTCATTTTTGAAAATCCGGAAGGCGCTCAAATCGCGTTGAACGGAATTTATCGCGCTTTGTTTGCAAACGGATGGTCGGACTCGTGGTCTGCCGAAAATCCGGGTATGATGGCGACCACTTTAGTAAAAGATTTGCAAGGTGAAGATCACTTGATGCAAGGGCAAGGCAACGGATGGTTTTATTACGACTACGCTTTCTGGACGGATGGAGATTACACCACCACCTCGGGTCGTCAATACGCCCAATGGAATTTCTACTACACAGTTATCGCGCAAGCGAATTATGTAATTGCCGAAGAAGAAAAGATGCTTACGTTCGGAGTTACCGGTAAAAATGTAATTGCCCAAGCTTATGCGCTACGTGGATTAGCTTATACTGCCTTGTACGAATGGTTCTGCCAAGGAAATTACGCAGCCAACAGCGACAAACCGGGCGTTCCCATTTATACGGAACCGACGACGACGACTTCTCCCAGCCAGCCGCGCGGAACCGTCGAACAAGTGTTTATCCGTATCAATGCCGATTTCGAAAAATCGGTAGAATTGTTTGAAGCGGCAGCCGGCGTCAAACAGGCGCATCCATCGCATTTGGATGTTTATGCAACTTATCTTTTATGGGCGCGTGTTGCCTTGATTCAGGAAAATTGGCCGGATGCCGGAAAATACGCCGAGGCTGCATTAGACAAAGCTCAATTGAAGCGAGTTGCTTCACTGACCGAATTAGGAAATTTCAATAATTGTCGTGTAGCGGATGTATTATGGGGCTTTGAAGTGATTGTATCGCAATCCGGTCCGTATGGCCCGTATCTCTCGCACATGGATCCCGAAGGCGGTTACGGCTCGGCATGTTTGCAAAGCATTGATGCCTGGTTGTGGAACAATATTCCCGATACGGATGCAAGGAAAAAAACTTGGTGGGGATGGACAAATCCCGAAACGGAAAGCTCCGATTCTTTTGTACAGGTAAAATTCCGCTTTTCATCCTTGGCAACCTCTTTAGGCGATTTGATATATCTTCGCGCGGAAGAAGCCTTGTTGATTGCCGCAGAAGCCCTTTGCCGTCAGGATTTATACAGCGATGCACGTGAGTTATTATTGGAATTGGGCGAAAATCGCGACTCGAACTATGCCGTGCGCCTGGCTGCTTTTACCGACGATAAAACCTATAAAACGAATACACACGGCGCATTGACAACATTGATGGACGAAATCTTGTTCCAACGCCGCGTAGAATTATGGAGCGAAGGTTTAGGACGTGCTTTCGATTTGCGCCGGTTAAATCTGGGTTACAATCGCGATTACATCGAATCGAATCATACGGCAATGCTTTCAATGGATCCCGGCGACGTGAATTTCGTTACTTTGATTCCGCAAAAAGAATTTGACAGCAATGATTTCTTTACGGTTGCCGATCAAAATCCGAGATAATACAAATGTTAAACAGAAAATAAAATTCAATATGAAAAAGATCATTTATATATTGAGCAGTTTATTCTTGATCGCCGGATTTATTGCCTGCGACCAGGATACTACGGGAACAAAATTTGATTTCGGAGGAAAAGATTACTATACTTTCCGGACAAAAACAACTACAATCAATGCCTCCGAATCAGGAAAAGCATCCGTTAATCTATACCACTTAAATTCTTCCGTTTCATCATCGGTTGATATTACGGTGGAATACGATGAGGCGGCCGAAGGTTTGTTTACGGTAACATCTTCAACGGTATCGTTTACTACGGATACCGAACCGAGCGCTATTGAAATCACTTACAATGTGGAAGATTTGGAGTTTAATGTAGAATACCACATCTTGATTTCGGTTCCCGAACAAACTTACGGTCCGAAAAGCGATGTGCAAACGATTGATGTAAAAATTATTAACCCGCCTACTTTCAATGAGTTGGGAACAGGATTATTCACGTCCGAATTTTTTGAAGACGAATGGGAGCAAGTTGTCTTATGGGCGAATGAAGTTCCGATTTACCAATTGCCCGATTTGTTTGAACCGGGCTATAACATCAATTTGCTGCTCAACGAAGATAATACGGTTACGGTCGATCCTCAACCTGCTTGGAATTACAATGCCAATTACGGCGATGTTTATGTGGTAGGCGAAGGAGTAAAGGAAGGTAATGTAATCACTCTGACGTTGGAACATGTCGTTTGGAGTATTGAATATTCTTTCGGCGCTTTCGAAGAAATTTTGGTATTACCGGAAACGGAATAATAACGATTGTACATCTATTCGATTAATAACGATAATGCCGCTCGAATTGGGCGGCATTTGTTGTGCTCAGTTGCAAAACCCTGTGTTAAGTGGAAGCGACAGACCTGCGGTCTGTTGTCTCTGCTAAACACAGGGTTTTGCAGGTAACCCATAACTACTTGTTTTTAATTACCGGCAAAAATAAAAAAAGGCGGCACTAAGTCCACCTTTCAATCAATGTTTTCAAATATTAATACCGGTTGCGATTGTAACCGCCACCGCCACGATTGCCTCCTCCGTGAAAATCACGACGGGGACGTTCGGAACGTTCTTCACGAGGGCGAGCTTCCGAAACAGATAGTTCGCGACCGTCGTATTCGGCGCCATTCAATTCTTCGATGGCGCGATTGGCAACCGCTTCATCTTCAATTTCCACAAAACCATAGCCTTTGGAACGGCCGGTCATGCGATCGGTAATTACTCGGGCAGACGAAATCTGTCCATACTCTTCAAACAAGCTTGCTAAATCGGCGTCGTTCATTTTGAAACTTAAGCCAGCAACGAAAATGTTCATTTTCTGAAAAAAAATAAAATGTAAATAAAACTGTAAACTCAGTTGAGAAGACTGCCCAGGCTTAGGTACCAATACGAATTAAAAACTCGATCAAATAAATAAAACTGTCTCATAAACTCAAATGCGGGGACAAATGTAATGTATTTTTTTTGATTTTACGTTGTTTGGAAGATTTTTTTTTTTGATACGCAGATTCAAGTAGCCAATGCAACTTTTTTATCAGGGGCTGCCTCAAAAGGCCACGAATACACGAATTTACACGAAAAAGACAATGCTAAAAAAACGTATGTGTTTGATTTACATTAAAATAAAATTCGTGTAAATTCGTGTAATTCGTGGCTAAATTACTTTTGAGATAGCCCCTTTTCCTTACTTTAGTTGCATTTACTATTTGAACTTACCATTATCTCTTTACAAATCTTCGAGGAAAGTATAAGTTTCCGTGATATGTGTGCGATGATGCGGCGGGTCAACAACCACAGACGACTGATTCATCCAATACGAAACCGTGAACGATTTTGTTGCCGGATCGTATTTATTGACGCCGGCCGGGTCAATTTCTGCCGAGCGTGTATTGGCTGCTGCCGGTTGTCCGTAAGCATTGGTAACCTCAACGATGTCATTCTCGTCGAAAGTAAACATTGGACAGAATGAACCGTAACCGCTCCATCCCTCTGCATATATCGGGTACATATAATCTGCCCATATCATTTCGTCGTAAAAGATAAGGGTAAAACCATCAACCGTTTCCAAAACAACAGTATAGGGTTCGCTTGGATAGAATTGTGAAAATGCTTCGGTAACATGGGACATGGTTGTATTGGTAATATCCGTAAATGTTCCGCTAAGCACATAGCGTCCTTCCAGTGGATTCTTAGCTTTGAAACTAACCTTCAAATCGCCGAAATTACCACTGATAACATAATCGCTCTTATTTACAGAGCCTATCGAAATGGCGAGATATTGCGGGTCGCTTGTCAAGACATCCGTATTGACTTTTACCACGATTGGAGTTGCACGCTCGCCTTTGCGGATTGTTACCGATGTTGGAACTTCGATTTCCGATAAAGGAAAATACTCCGTATCGGGAAGCAAGGCAGCCGTTTTATCGGTTGTTAAATTTACAACGATGTCTTCCGGCGCCGGATTTTCGGCAGCCAAGCGGACTTCGCTCAATGTAAGCTCAACTATGCCTTCGGGCAATAATGTTTTGTTCAACTCATGAGAGGCATTCGACGGTATTTCAATGATTTTTTTAGCATTGAGATCGATAATACCGTACTTCTGGTCTTCTATATCGGAATCATTCAAACAGGAAGAAAATCCTGCCGTAAGAATGATGGAAGATATAATTAACTGAAAAATATTTCTTTTCATATTCTGTATTTTATTTATTAAACATTAATTTTTATCCCAAAAGATGGTTGCCGTTTGTGGATTGATGACACCTTCTGCGGCTGCATTGGCGCTGTTGTACTGATATTCTTCGAGAGGATATATCAAACGCAAAGGGATTTTGTTCGAACCCACGCCGGAATAGATTGAAAGCGGCACATTGGGAACTCCCGTGCGACGATAATCCGTCCATGTTTCCAATCCGTTGATTCCAAACATGGCGACATATTTCTGAGTAAGTATCAAAGTCAATTTGTCGGAAGCTGCATCCCATACGGCAAATTGTTTGGTTACGGCATTCAGATAATTGTCGGCTTCCGTTACGGCATCAGCTACATCCAGCCATACGAACGATTCTGTTACAGCCGCTTCGTAGGTAGCTTTGGCATTGCCGTCCAAGGCGCCGCGCTGAATGGCTTCGGCTTGCAGGAACAGACTTTCAAACGAAGTAAACAGCCATTGCGCCATCGAAGGACTTTTTGCTATACCGGGACCGGCAACATTGGAAGAGTTCGGAGCAGTATATTCCTGTTCGCTTGTGGGCGTATTGTCGCCGAAAGGATAGCCCTGATAATCATTGCCATTTTTGGGAGTTGTCGCTTTAGAATAGAAATATTGATAACGAACATCGTTATTACTCATCAATAAACCAAGAAAGTAGGAATTGGCGCGATTGTAATTGTCCAAACCTCCCGAATGGTTGATATTAAACGTATTCCAATACGGATTTTGCTTGTTCACATCCTTGGCATATCCGGGTTGAACTTCGGCGGTTTCGCCTGCATCAAGGAAACCGGCGCCATTGGCAACAATCTTATCAAGGCCCGCTCTTAATTCGGCGGCTGTTAATATTTCCGATTGATGAATCAGCAAGCGCAGGCCTTGCGTATTGCCTAATTTACGCCACAAATCCAAATCGCCTTGATAAACAATATCGACTGTTTCAATATCCAGATTGTCGGATATATCGGCATTCTTCAATAAATTATCGGCTATTTCCAAATCGGCGATCAAGGCTGCATAAATATCGCTACCTTTATCATAAGGAGTAAGCAAGTTATTTGCCAAATCGAAACATTTAGAACGGGGAACATTGTTGTATTGATCAACCAGTTGCATGAAACCAATCGATTTCAAAATTTTTGCAATCGCTTGATATGCAGTTTCTTTGCGCGTAACGGCGTTTTGTTCTATTACATCCAAATCTTTCAAGATGTCGTACATCTCCAACCATGAAGCGCGTGAAAACGAGGAGGTAATTGCATAACTCTCTTCTTCGCTATTCGGGCCGTAAGTGCCGGAGCAACGCGCCCAATAACCCATCCAACGGCTATAGGTATCATATTCGGTGCCAGAAAAACCGGCGAGCCGATGTAATGCACGCGGCAAAACCAAACTTGGAGTCATATTTTCCTCAACAGCATTGTTGGGACTCCGGTTGATGTCGAAAAATTCATCGCTGCAGCTTGTCAATAAAAGAGCGCAAGCGAATATAATCAATATATTTTTCATATTTGAATTAATTTTTAATGATTAAACAATTAAAATTTCACTGTTATTGTTCCGCCGATTGTACGGGTAGGAGGATTGACCGTTGCATTGGAAATCCCTGCTATATTGTTGTTGCTACCGGTAAGATAATCTTGGTTTCCTCTGAAATCGGGGTCGGAATACACATTGGTTTTCGGCAACCAGAGTACAAGATTACGTCCGACTACGCCCACTGTAACACCTTTGACAACTTTCAGTTTGGAAAGCAGCGTTTTCGGCAAATCGTAAGTAATCGACAATTCCCTGAAACGCCACGATGCAGCGCTTGTAATGAAGTTGGTAGCTACCATGCGGTAATTATCGCTTGTAAAGAACTCGGTTACATCCTGAATCGTGATATTGGTGTTCGGAATGTATGCACCCGGATTGTTCGGATCTTCATATACCGAATTTGGGAATACAAAACGTTCGCGATGATTAGCCGCCGTAGCTTCGGAAACACCTGTCCAAGCCATATCGGAACCTATCATGTGGAACGCATTGTGTCCGCCTTTGTATTCAAACAAAGCGCTTATCGTCAGTCCCTTCCAAGTAACGGAAGGTTGCAGGCCGAGAATGTGTACCGGCATTGTGCGGCCAATGTATTTGTTGGCGCCTTCTTCAACCTGAGGAATACCTGTTGAGGCGTCCACTATGACACGACCTTGGTCGTCACGTTTATAATCGGTAGCATCGAATACATACGCCGGTTTACCTACAACTGCCGTATTGCCGGCCATTATATAGCCGCCGATAGCCAGTTCTTCCAAACTTTGATAAATGCTCAAGACTTCACTGTTGTTATAAGCATAATTGAGCAGGAAATTGATATTTACATCCCCAAAATTTACCACCGGAGTTAATTTCAATTGTGTTTCAAAACCATAGTTCTTGAATGAAGCTGCATTTACATTTGCAAAAATATAACCGGTAGAACGTGGTACGCGGATACTGACGATTTGGTTGGTATTGTCTTGCGTATAGAAAGTTGCATCCAGATTGATTCTGTTCTTAAGAAAACTTGCTTCAAAACCGGCTTCAATTGTTTCTATAAATTCCGGTTCCAGATTTTTATCATACGCAGTACGGTCGGCCGAATATCCCGGTATTCCGTTAAATGGGAAGCCGGAAAGTTCGTCTCCATCCGTCAATTGCGAAAAAGTGGCATTTAGACGATAGGGGCTGATGTCGGCATTACCCGTTTTGTTCCACGATGCGCGTAATTTAAAGAAATTCATTATATTCGACGAAATAGCCGGAATAGCATCCGTCAAAACTACAGAAGCATTTACGCCCGGATAAAAGAAACTGTTGTGTCCCGGCGACAATACCGAAGTTTTGTCGTTACGACCCGTGATTTCCAGATTGGCAAAATTCTTGTAGTTCACGCTTGCGCTTCCATAGATGGAGAACAAGCGGGAATGTGATTCGGTAGATCCTCCCGATAATTCTCCCGGGCGAGCCGACACGTTGAACAATCCGTCAATGATGAGGTTGCTTGCCGAAACGGAGGTTGTTCGTGACAATACGTCGCGAACATAAGTGCCTGCTAATGCGTTTACTTGGAAATTGCCGAATTGCTTGTGGAAATTGGCAAAAAATTCGGACGACAAGCGATTATTGATATACGAACTGTTTTCTACGCTTTGAGGAACATTGTCAATCCCCCTGCTTTCGCCATAGCTATTAACTACCAACCGTTTTTGATTGTATTGATTAACAATATTTCGAGATGTTACGGCCGCACGATAACTCAAATCCAAGCAATTGATCGGCGAAAATTTCAAATCCAGATTGGAAACCAAGTTCTGGTCAAGACCTGTTTTGCGCCATGTATCCAAAGCGATATAAGGATTGATACCGTAACGGTTGAAATAATTGTTATACGCACCGTATTCATTGTTTTTAAAATCTTTATAGGAAGAAAGAGGCACATGCGCCGGTGTGCTGAAAATAAGATTCATTATACCTTCATTCAGTCCGACATTGTTGGCCGCATAATAATCGTCCATCGCAATATTATCATAAACGTTGTATTTCTGATAAATATAATTGGTATTGATGGTTGCGGAAAATTTACCGTAAGTTTGCGTAGCGTTCAGGCGAATACCGGTTCTTCGGTTTTCGTCGTTGGGTACAATACCCGAAATTTTGGCATCCTGCAAACTTAAAAAGAAATTTTCAGCTGCATACGAAACATCGTTTGTCATCGCAAGGCCTGTATCGAAAAAATCTTTCCGGTTATTTTTAATAGCCGAATAAGGCACTTTTTGTACATGTCCGTTTTCCAAAACTTCTCCCAATTCCACTTCACTGCCGTCAAATTCGGGTCCCCACGACCAATTTTCGTAAGGAATATAGTCGCCGTAACCGCCCGAACCGAATGTCGTTTGCAATTTCGGGAAAAAAGAGATGGAACTCCATTGTGTAGAATGGCTGAATGTTACTTCCGGTTTCGCATCTTTGCTACCCCGTTTGGTTGTAACGATGATAACCCCATTGCGAGCATCCGGTCCATAAATAGCCGCTGCCGAAGTGCCTTTCAATACATTTATGTTTTCCACATCGTTCGGATTGATGGTATTCAGCAATTCAAGAGCCACCGGCACACCGTCTAACAACAACATCGGGTTATTGTTACCGGTAAGCGAACGGATTCCCCGCAGGTTGATTTTTACATTTTCGAGTACGCCATTGTCCAACGAAGCAATGTTCAACCCGGCCACTTTTCCTTGCAAACCCGTCGCAATGCTGATCGATTTGGCTTGATTCAGGGCTTCCCCACCGATATGTTCGGTAGCATAACCTAATTCACGCTTTTGCCTTTTGATACCTAATGATGTTACCACCAATTCGTCCAAAGTTGTATCCTTCGCTTTCAGCACAATAATCAAGTTGTTGCCCGCCGCCACTTCCTGCTCTTGTGTTCCCAAATAGCGAACAATCAATGTTTTCGCATCCGATGGAACGTTCATCGAGAACTTCCCATCCAAATCCGTTACCGTACCCAAGGACGTATTGCCCTTTACCACTACCGACGCACCGATCACAGGCTCGCCCGATTCGTCTTGAACC
>JAISWY010000304.1 GCA_031270925.1 Candidatus Symbiothrix sp. | reverse complement strand
ACCGCAAAAAGACGGCCGATGGACGGTCGAATTTCCGGCGATGCCGGCAAGCGAAACGGCTTATCAAATGACGTTTGCGGGCGATGATAATTTCAGTTTCAACAATATCTTAATCGGCGATGTGTGGATTTGTTCGGGTCAATCGAATATGGAATGGCCTGTGCGAAAAGTATTTAACTCGGCTTACGAATTGGCTAAGGCCGATATTCCCGCCATCCGCAGCTTTACCGTTCCGAACGAAATCAGTTTAACTCCGCAATCCGATTTTTCTTCCGGACGATGGAATGTTGCGACTTACGAAAATGCAGCGAACATCTCCGCCGTGGCCTATTTCTTTGCCAAAAACCTTTATCAAACCGAAAAAATTCCGATTGGATTGATTTGCAGTTATTGGGGCGGTACGGCCGTTGAAGCATGGACAAGTTTGGAAAGCATCAGCTCGCATCCCGATTATGCGCAACCGGTGGAAAAATTACTCGCGACCAAAAATACGCCCGACTTTTTCGACAGTTTACGAATCAAATCCAAGGATGCCTACCAACAATGGCAGGAAAAAATCAAATCCATCGACCCGGGTTATAAGGAAAAATGGTATTCGCCCGAATATCAAGCGAATGAATGGTTTTCGATGCTCGCTCCCGCTTATTGGGAAGACAACGGACTAGCTGATTTCGATGGCGTTGTTTGGCTGCGGAAAGACGTTTACATTCCATCCCAAATGCTCGGCAAGCCTTTACAGTTGGATATGGAAATCCTGAAAGATTACGACACAACATGGTTCAACGGCGAAGAAATCGGTTTTACATCGTGGAATGCCGGCCGCCGAATCTATACCGTTCCGGCCGGTTTGATACGCGAAGGCAAAAATACGATTGTTGTACGGCTTGAAAATATTAAAGGAAGCGGCGGCTTTTCCTCCAAACACGATTCCGAACTGTATATCAAGGAGTTAATGGCCGACAAACAAGCGCTGAATATCCCTTTATCCGGCTTGTGGCAATTCAAACCGGCGATGCGCACCGGCGATTATCCGGCCAAACCGCAAGATTTGACAAGTATTCATACGCCATCGTGTTTGTATAACGCGAAAATTGCGCCTCTTACGAATTTGTCCGTCAAAGGAGCAATCTGGTATCAAGGCGAAACCAACGCATTTCGAGCCTGTCAATATCGAAGCCTGTTTCCTTTGTTGATAAGCGATTGGCGCAAACAGTTCCGGCAGGATTTTCCCTTTCTTTTCGTGCAATTAGCCGGTCATAAGGCGATTACCAAAGAACCCGTCGAAGAAACCTGGGCGGAATTGCGTGAAGCCCAAACGATGACTTTGTCCGTTCCGCAAACCGGTATGGCAGTCGCTATCGACCTCGGCGATCCGTCCGACGTACATCCCACTCATAAACAGGAAGTTGGGCGACGATTAGCTTTGGAAGCCGAGAAAATCGCCTATCACAAACCGGAAATCATTACTTCCCCGCTGTATCAAAAAATGCAAATCGAAGGAAACAAAATCCGCTTGTATTTCTCCGGTTCCGATAATGGATTGATCGCTAAAAACGGTAAACTCAGCGGATTCGCAATAGCTGACGATTCAAAAAAATTCGTGTGGGCGAACGCCGAAATCGAAGGAAACACGGTGGTTGTTTGGAACGACAATATTCAAAATCCGGCGGCGGTTCGTTACGCTTATGCAGGTTCGCCGGTCGAAGGCAATGGCGCCAATCTCTACAACAAGGAAAGATTTCCCGCATCGCCTTTCCGAACAGACGATTGGGAGTGGATAACATTGAATAACAAGTGATTATCGATTGGAATGGAAAACGGCTAATCGTTCATCCAGCAAATCGTATTGATGGTCTTTGATGAAAGAAGTGCATACGCGAATGCCTTCCTGACCGCTTCCGGTGGTGGATAGCGAGATAGCCGAAACGCCGTAAGGCAATAATTTGGCTACTAATTCGCCGCCCGATAATCCGGGATATTTGACCGTGAAATAAAAACCGTCGGCCAATTCTTCACCCAAATCGTTGTCGTAAACCAATTGGAATCCATGCTTTAAAAAAATATGTTTCAGCCGGTTAGCGCGTTTGCCGTATTCTTTTATATCTTCCAGAAACGCAAATTTTCCGTCGGAGGCCGCTTTGAACATGGCCGCCAAAGCGTATTGTGCTGTGTGGCTTGTCCCCGATGAAAGTGCGTACAGAATGCGATGAATGAAGACCGAACCGAACGTGCCGCTACCGTAACGTTTCGTAAGGCCTTCATATTCGCGATGATACAATTTGTCGGAAATAGCTGCGATTCCGATGCGCTGACCGGCATAACTAAAAATCTTGGAGGCCGAAATCAACAATATATAATTGTCGGTGTAACGGCCAACAGATGCTTGAAACGGCGCTTCGAACGGTTTTCCCAAATCTTTGCGGAAATCCATCGCAAAATAAGCCAAATCTTCCAAGAGGATGGCATCGTATTTCGTAGCCAATTCGCCGATGATTTGTAATTCGTTGTCTTTCAGGCAAAACCATGCCGGATTATTGGGATTGGAATAAATCATGCAGGCAATATTTCCTTTTTTCAAATACGATTCGAGTTTTTCGCGCAGTTTTTCGCCGCGGAAATCATACACATCGAACGATTCGTATTGGTAGCCTAATACTGTTGCTTGCTGTTTTTGCACCGGAAATCCCGGATCGATAAAAAGGATTGTATCTTTTTGAGTATCGCATTGACAAGCCGTTAAGAATGAGGCGAATGTGCCTTGCATCGAACCGACTGCCGGCACACAGCCTTCGGGCGCTACATTCAAATCGACAAAGGCCTGAATGAAACGCGAGGCCTCGTTTTTCAAGCTAGCCAAACCGTCGATAGTGGGGTAGATGGCTGCTTTTCCTTCTCTCAAAGCTTCGATTTCGGCTTTTACACCGATTTCGGCAGGCGGCAAGCCCGGAACTCCCATTTCCATGTGGATGAACTCCACGCCGATTTGCTGTTCGATACGATGCGAAACAGCCACGATTTCGCGGATGGTTGCTTTTTCTAAATTACTGATATGCAATTTGTTGATAGCATCTTGAATGATTTGGCCGGAAACAGGAATTTGCATCTGTCAATATTGATATCTTTGTGAATTATCCAATGCTTCTCCCAAACGGATGAGCCAGTTTTTCTTTGTTTTGGGACGACTGTCATCCATCAGAAAATCAAGATCTTGTATGGTGTTGGAACCCGATTTAATAATTTTGTAGATGATTCCCCAATCGGGCAATCCGCCGATGTTGCGGTCGTCGATGTAAATATCGGCGCCAATTTTGCGACTGTCGTCTTCTTTCCACTCTTCGTCGGGGTAGTTTTTGTTGCAGGCGTAGAATTTTAAGCCGTTTTTCTCGCAATAATCAATGGCTTCCTGCAATAATTTACCTTCGCGCATGGTCCACAAGATGAGTTTATGATGGTCCTCGCGTTGTAATCTTTTCAACACTTCCAGGGCAAACGGGATGGGTTTACCGATTTTCGGATAAGCATGTTCGACGATTGTTCCGTCAAAATCTACTGCAATTGTCATACTTCTTCTTAATTTAATTGTGAGTTATGAGCTGCAAAGTTAGTAAATTGTTTTATAATTTCAAAGTATCGCTGAAATTAACTCTGTTGAGAATCGAGCGGCCGAGTGTGATTTCGTCGGCATATTCGATTTCGTCGCCGATGGAAACGCCACGGGCGATGACCGAAATTTTCACATCCAAACCGTTCATTTTCCGGTAGATATAGAAATTGGTAGTGTCGCCTTCCATCGTTGTGCTTAGCGCCAGAATGATTTCCTTTACTGCGCCTGTTTTTACCCGTTCGACCAAACTTTCGATTTGCAGGTCGTTGGGGCCGATGCCGTCCATCGGCGAGATAATGCCGCCCAAAACGTGATACAAACCGCGAAATTGTGCGGTATTTTCGATGGCCATGACCTCTTTAATATTCTCGACCACACAAACCAGCGACGCATCGCGACTGGGATCGGCGCAAATATTGCAAATTTCGGTATCGCAAATATTGTGGCAAATGCAGCAATATTGAATTTCTTTCCGTAATTGGATAATCGACAATCCGAACGATTCAACTTCTTCCGAAGTTCGTTTCAAGGAATGAAGCGCCAGTCGTAAAGCGGTTTTCCGACCAACTCCGGGGAGTTTGGCGAACTCGTTGACGGCGTTTTCCAATAAAACAGAAGGATATTTTTGTAGCATTTCGACACAATTTCCGCAAAAGTACGCTATTTTCCGGTAACTTGCAAATCGAATTAACTGTCTGCATTCTCGAACCGGGAATTTTCATTATCTTTGCACTCTAAAAATAAATCGAATTTATGAGTCAGACCTCATTGTTAGAAAAATTGGATGTTTTGTTGCACCGTTTTGAAGAAATCGGAATTTTGATTACCGATCCTGATGTGATTTCCGACCAAAAACGGTACGTCAAATTAAATAAAGAATACCACGATTTGGGACGGATTTCGGAGGCGCGAGAACGTTACCGCCGGATTTTGAACGGAATAAACGAAGCCAAACAAATCCTCGAAAACGAATCGGACGCCGAATTGCGCGAAATAGCCCGTGAAGAATTGGAAGATTGCTCGCAGCAATTACCGGTGATAGAGGAAGAAATCAAACTGTTGTTTACTCCGGCCGACCCGCAAGATGGCAAAAACGCGATTGTGGAAATCCGTGGCGGTACGGGCGGCGACGAAGCAGCCATTTTCGCCGGCGACCTTTATAAGATGTATTCCAACTATTACGAATCGAAAGCTTGGAAAACGGAAGTTACGAGTTTCAGCGAAGGCACTATCGGCGGTTATAAGGAAATTATTTTTACTGTTACGGGCGAAAATGTCTATGGTACAATGAAATACGAATCGGGTGTGCATCGTGTGCAACGGATTCCGGTTACCGAAACGCAGGGTAGGGTGCATACTTCGGCGGCAACGGTGGCTGTTTTGCCCGAAGCCGAGGAATTGGATGTGGAAATCAATCCGGCCGATTTGGAGTTTCAAACCGCGCGTTCGAGCGGCGCCGGTGGACAGAACGTGAACAAGGTCGAAACCAAGGTGCAATTGACGCATAAGCCGACCGGCATCATGATTCAATGTCAGGTGGCACGCTCGCAGTTGGCCAACAAGGAAATGGCTTTGCAGATGTTGCGAAACCGCTTATATGATATGGAATTACAGAAACGGAACGATGAGATTTCGTCCAAGCGCAAGACGATGGTTTCGACCGGCGACCGTTCGGCGAAAATCCGCACTTACAACTATCCGCAGGGGCGGATGACCGACCACCGCATCAATTATACCTCATATAATTTGGCGGATTTTATGGCTGGGAATATTCAAGGCGTGATCGATCAGCTGATTATTGCGGAGAATGCGGAGCGATTGAAAGAGAGTGAACTTTGAAAATTAAGAATTAAAATGACAAAACAACAATTATTCGAAAACATCAAGAAAAAACAGTCTTTTCTGTGTGTTGGATTAGATACGGATATAAAAAAGATACCCCAGCATTTATTGCAGGAAGAAGACCCTGTTTTCACATTTAATAAAGCGATAGTGGATGCCACAGCCGAATATTGCGTAGCGTATAAACCCAATCTCGCGTTCTACGAAAGTTTGGGTGTGAAAGGCGAAATCGCATTGGAAAAAACGATCAATTATATCCGTAAAACTTATCCCGATCAATTTATTATCGCTGACGCCAAACGGGGCGACATTGGAAACACCTCGGAGATGTATGCCCGCGCCGTCTTCGATTCGGCTGATTATGATGCCGTTACGGTTGCACCTTACATGGGCGAAGACAGCGTAAAACCGTTTTTGGTTTATCCCGAAAAATGGGTTATTCTTTTAGCCTTGACGTCGAACAAAGGATCGCACGATTTTCAATTAACGGAAGACGCCGGCGGCGAACGTTTATTTGAAAAAGTGCTTCGGAAATCGCAGCAATGGGCTTCGGACGAACAAATGATGTATGTAGTCGGCGCCACGCAAGGCCGGATGTTTGAGGATATTCGGAAAATCGTTCCCAATCATTTTTTGTTGGTTCCGGGCGTGGGAGCGCAGGGCGGCAGTTTGGAAGAAGTAGCGCGTTACGGCATGAATGTGCAATGCGGCCTGCTGGTCAATTTGTCGCGGCAAATCATTTATGCCGATAAAACCGAACAGTTTGCGGACGCGGCGGCCGAGGAAGCACGGAAAATGCAACGGGAAATGGCGGGATATTTGCAACGGATAGCTTGATTATTAATATCTTTGTAGTAAAAATTCAAATAAGTGACAAATAACAAGGATAAGACAAAATACAGTGGTCAGGTGTTTACACCCGACTATTTGGTTGGGAATATGCTTGATTATAGTAACTATAACGACAAGAACATACTACAAAAGCACATCATTGATAATAGTTGTGGCGAGGGAGCTTTTCTGATTGAAATTGTTGAAAGATATTGCCAATTTTATATGGATACATATCAAAACACTATCCATTTAAAAGAAGAATTACAAAAATTTATACATGATAAGCAATGAGAAAGATAAAGAAACTGGCATTGCCAGCTATCCAACGCCGGCAACTCGAAAAAGGCTATCGCAATGGCTCGCCCCACTGTTTCCGGATGCCTTGCCGTGCGGTTCTCCTCAAAGCCGCCGGACTGTCGTCCGTGAAAGCAGGCGAGCAAACGGAGATGAGTTTGGTATCCGTGAAGATGGATAAAAACGAACAAAAAAATCAGTATCTTTGCAAAAAAAACGAATATGGAAAAGCGACTTAAAAAATTG
>JAISWY010000218.1 GCA_031270925.1 Candidatus Symbiothrix sp. | reverse complement strand
TCTTCGCTTGTTTTATCGTCGCAACGGTTTTTCCGGAAAAATAATTTATGCCTCGAAATCGTAGCGGTGGAAGGTTGCTCCCGGGAATTAACCCAATTTTCGGACGAACTTATTTCGCTGAAAGGAATGGTACACGGCAAATTGCTCATGAGCAGGGTGGATTAGCGGTTTTTTGATTTTTCAAGATAGCCACTGCCCCAAAAATCCCAAAGTAACACGGTACATTTCCATCAAGTTCTCTTCTCGATGGAAACCGTGTCCTTCATTGTATTTAACCAAATAAGGAACAGAAAATCCTTTATCCCGCAATTCGGCCACAATCTGGTCGGATTCATTGATATTCACACGCGGATCATTCGCGCCTTGAACCACCAATAAGGGCTTCTTGATTTTATCTGCCTGATACACAGGCGAAACCGAACGGGCAATTTCGGCTTCCCGCGAGTCGTCGATGTCGTACCAAATCTCTTTCATCTGGTCTAAATAGGGCTTCCAATATTCGGGAATCGAAGCGAAAAGTGTGAATATATTCGACACACCCACATAATCCACGCCACAAGCGTATAAATCGGGTGTTTTAATCAGACCCATCAAGGCAGCATATCCGCCGTGGCTACCGCCGTAAATGGCAATTTTGCTTGGGTCGATCCATCCTTGCGAAAGCACGTATTGCACGCCGTCTTCTATATCGTCCATCACTTTACGGCCGACTTGCTTGAAGCCCGAACGCAAAAAGAATTTTCCGTAACCGCCCGATATTCGGAAATTTACCTGCAAAGTGGCATAACCGCGACTCGCAAATAACTGACATTCGGGATTGAAACCCCACGAATCGCGAACACCTTGCGGTCCGCCGTGCGGATTCACTATAAGGGGAAATTTGTCTGCAAAGGCGCCACGATTAATCGCGCCCTGAGCATTCGGCAATGTTATATAGCCATGCAAGCTCAGCCCGTCGCGACTTTTGAACGTAATCGGACGCATTTCGGCCATATCTTCTTCTTTCAGTTGCGGCATCAAATCATACAACAAGGAAAATTGCTTGGTTTCGGTATTGTATTGATAATACGTTCCGAACAATCTATCGCTTTGAACGATAATGAGATACGTTTTTTCATCATCATCGTGATCGACCACATAAAAATCTTTTCCGGCGAATGTTTCGGCCATCCGTGCATGAAAATCCTTGTAAAAATCGCTGACCGGAACGATGACGGATTTTTCGCCTTCATACGAAAAATAATCGATTTCGTAATTCCGTTTGCGCGAACGGGCAATGCCGCCGGTATCGTAACCCGGAACGGCAAAAATTTCGCGAATGGTACAATTTTTCTTCAAATCGTACAACACAATCCGGATGGTATCGCTGTCGAGATTCGTTGCCACATAAGCCTCATTTTTGTTTTCCGAAGGATAATTGAACCCGACGATTTCGAAGGTTTCGTGCCAGTCGGTTTGTTGGAGGAGATGAAATTCGTCGGTATCCAAATCTTTGTAATACAGATTGTTGGTTAATCCGTTTTCCAATTGGTTGTAGCCGCGCAGTTCGCCGTCCTTATCGAAAATAAAATCGTCGATCGGATTTTCCAAATCGCAATTCTCGAATAATTGCTGCATTTCGCCCGTTACAACATTCAACTTGTAAGGTTCGAAAACTTGCGGGTTATTTTTGTTCATCGAAATGATGATGTAATCTTTTTGGTCTTTCAAGTCGTTGAGAATCGAAGCTTTAACATCATCAAACGGAGTCAGGTCGAGCGGATTGGAACCGTCGGTATCGGCGGCGTAAATATGGTAATTTTCGTTGCCGCCCTCGTCCATGACATAGACCAAGCGTTCGTCGTTGATCCATCCGTAGCCGCGAATCAATTCGTCTTTTTCTTCGACGATGCATTGCGTTTGAGCGGTTTCCAAGTCTTTTACAAAAATATGCCGCTTGTTGTTTTCGTCTTTTTCGCGATAGGACATATATTTTCCGTTGGGCGAAAGTTGGAATTGCGAGGCTTTCGGCCGTGAGAAATAATCTTCTACATGGTATTTGAAATCGCCTTTATCAAAGGCTTTTAAAGCGTCTAATTCTTCGTCGGAAGATGGGAAAGCGGTGTTGCCCGGAAGTTTATCCAGTTTCGTAATCATAAGTATTATTTTTCAACTTGCCTGCAAAAGTACATCATTTCTGCAAAACATCCAATCTTTGCAATAAAAATCGGCTTGGCCATCGACAACGAAAAACGGGAAATCACCGATTATAAAACGAATGCAGAGCAAAGCAACAATAACTAAAATTTCACTTCAAACCCACCCAAAACCACAACGCCCGGCATGGGATAGCCGCTATACATCCGATAAGCGGCATCCGTTAAATTTTCGCCGTTGATAAACCATATCGTCGAATCGGAAACTTTGTACGAAACCTTGCAATTCAATAAAGCGTAGCTGATGTAGCTTTCTGCTATTTCGGCCGATGGCGGGATGCTGCGACCGTTGTCGCTATAAGCCGGCAAATATAAATGATCAACATATTGCAAATCAGGTGAAAAAGTCAAATTTTTCCATTGCCATCTCAAAGCTAAAAAAACTTTCTGTTTCGGGGCGGCCTGTATTTTGACGTCCGAATCCAAAAAACTGTAATTTCCGGTAATTTTCAAAGAAGGTATAATTTGATAGCGGAAAGCAAAATCAATCCCTTTATTGGTAAATTGACCGCTATTGGAATTTTTGCCACCCAATACAGCGGAAGGTACGATCATGTTTTTCCCTTTTGTGTAGAAAGCGGTCAATTCAAAATCCAATTGATGATTAAAAAAAGATTGCAAACAGGAAAAATCGTAATTCATCATTTCTTCCGGTAATAAATCAGGATTGGCTGCAGGCCCCCACGGACTGTACATTTCGTTGATATTCGGACTGCGAAAACCTTTTGACACAGACGTTTTGAATGAAGTTTGCTCATTTAATCGATAAACGACGCCTCCCTGCGGCACCCATTCGTTTCCGTATCTTTCGTTATTTTCCAAACGGATTCCGGCGTTCAGGCTTAATTTATCGAACAAGGTTTGTTGAACAACCGCATAACCGGCCAATTCGGTTACATGCTTATTATCGAACCATACATTCGTTTCATTACCGGCGAAATCTTCCGCCCATGCACGGCCGCCCCATTGCTTGGCGTCCAATCCAACCGTAAATAAATTGCCGTCAATTAAACGGAATGATTCAAAAACGGCCAATCCTTTATTAAAGTCGTTCGACATGAAATACGATGTTTGCGGATTGCCTCCTACCGCATAGCCATCATTGATTTTATGTTTGCCGTCGTTA
>JAISWY010000134.1 GCA_031270925.1 Candidatus Symbiothrix sp. | reverse complement strand
TCATTTTATTATTTACTTAACAGTAGTTCCCAATCTCTTAAATAGAAGGGGAAATTTTAATCATAGTGTTATGTCCCGATAGCTATCGGGAGAAACCTGAAATCTTGAAATCTTGAAATCTTGAAATTTTGAAATCTTAATCATTCACACTTATACGGAATATTTTATTCCTGCCGCCGTCCAAACGGATATTCAGCAAGTAAACTCCTTTACTTACCGGACAGTTCAGACCGTTCCCTCCTTTTTCCAGTTTTATTCCGGTTATTTTTAGTCCCATCATGTTGTACAATTCCGCTACGCCCGATTCGGGGACTTCTATTTCTACGCTCTGCCCCTTCTTCAACAGCGATGGTTTTATGGTAATATCGCCATCGTCGAATTTTACAGGGAAGAAAGGACAGGTAAACAGTTTTTCGCCGTCGTCAACGCGGGTTATCTCTACGTTATAACTTGCCGAAAAATCCAAACTCAGGTCTTCTCCCGCATAAAAATAAGATTGCGTAGCGCCCGGAATAACGTCGCCGTTCTTATACCACTGATAATCGCCGAAAGTATAACCGCCGTTATAAGCCGAATTTTTCAACGACAGTAAATTATTCCAGCGTTGGAAGATTATATCGCTTGGGTAAAGCGCCGTAAACGAGAAATCGCGTTCCAATACTCCGCAAAGGTTGCTGTTAAAGATAAATTTACCGCCATAATACCCGGGGCGAACACCGGAAGGTATCGAAATATCAAATGTCTGACCGTTTATCGACAGGGATTGATTTAACAACCCGGCATTGATTGATTTTTCATTAAACGCTACCTGTACGCTTTCGGCGCTTCCGTTCAAGAGGAAGGAAACTATGGCGTCGCCGCTGCACACTTCGCCGGCAGACTCTACCGTCAATTCTCCCAATACACAAAGCGCCAGGATGCTGTCGCAGCCAAATACGCTTTTCACGTTATTATAACGCAGTTCGTGCAAACCCTCCGGCAATTGCACGTTTTCACCCTCGAACACGTAACTTTGACCGGCACAAATGGTATCGCGCTTTGTCGTGTTGTAATACTTCAAATCCAGAATCACGATGCTGTCGCAGCCGTAAGCGGTTGTGAGCGAATCCACATATACGCCGGGGCGCGTCAATTCCCGCTCGCCGAAAGTGTACCATGTTCCGGGACAAAGCGTTTTGTCGATGTATGTTTTTATGGTGTCGTCGCTTACGGTAATGTATTCTTCCCACAAATCTTCGCAAACGCCGTCGTTGATGCTTGCATGCAACGAAACTTTATAGCTGCCCGGCGCGGGAAATTCGTATGCCGGATTGCGGTCGTATATAATCGTATCTTCTATTGTCCAATACATATCGGGTTGCTCATCGACTTTACCGTTTTGCGTATAAACATAGCTTTTATCGGTAAAGGAAACGTTGCGGCGGCATACAGTATAAGAAGCGTCGGCAACCGGATAACGCGGCAACAAGGCGGCGGTAAGCTCGAAGAAGCAATTTTCTTTCCCAATCTCGGCAAAGGTCAACCGGCATTTATATGTCGCCGTATCGCCTGCTTGCGGCACAAAATACCTTTCCGTACTTGTGATTACGGTAGGGCTTGTAATTTTATACCATTCGTATTTGTACCCTTTCGGCGCCCAAACCGTATCTATCTTTTCGGCGGCAGACCCGCAGGTCAAGCCTTCCAATTTATCCGTAACGCAGTCGAGGGTAAAATAGGCGTAACCAAAATGACCTGAGAGACCGGGCGCAGGGCTGCAGTCGCCGGTTTCCAAGTAAATTCTTAGCTGCCTGCCGGCGTATTTGCGCAAATTCATACCTATCGAAGTCCAGTCCCTCCAACAAATAGATCCGTCGCCCGATCTTTCCGGCAGAATCACTTTTTCCGGTATAACATGCCAGCCCGAACCCGAAACGCCGGGGCTGGGAATTATTTTTACGTTCAGGCACTGTTCGTCGAGCGGTCGCCCGAGCATATCCATAACCCGGAGTATAAACCTCGGATTTTGGTCGTAATCTTCAAAATAATCGCCGGGCCAATAATGGAGAACCGCGGCATATTTTATCAGCAGTACCGGAGTGGCTTCGTTAACGGTAAAAGTATAGGTCAGGGATTCGGCGCTGTTATCGGGAATCCAGTTTCCCAATCTTACCGACGCTACTTCATCCTCCGGTATCGTTTTCAATTGATCCAAGGTATAAGGGTCGCTTTCCCTGATATAATGTATCGTATGCTGGCTTTTTTCACTTTCGTAACCGAAATCCACTATTCCCGTATTGGCGTTCACGTTTTCGTAAGGACGCGCATGAGTCGGATATACTAATTTGTTATTCGTCAAATCGACATAGTTCAGGCACTTGCCGGTAGATACGCCAACGATAAAATTGTCGCTTACCGTCCAAGCCGTCGTATCTGTTCCGCATACGCCTTGCAGCCAGAAACGGTAAAAACCTTTTTCCAAGCCGGTTACCGTATAGGGGCTTCCCTGTATGGTTTCCTGTACTTCCGTCCATGTATTGCTTTGATAGCGGTAGTATTTCAGGCGGTATTCGGGCGAGTTTCCCGTCCAGTCGAGCCGAACGCCGTCTTCATACGTCATTGATGTAAGTTCGGGACGGGAACACGACGAAACTCCGATTTGTTCTATCTGGATATTATCAATACAGGCGGCGGGATAAAAATTGTTTGCATTATTGTTTATCCAATAAAAAAGCAACCTGCGCGTGGTGGGTGAACCGTTTACAATAAAAGAAGAATTGTTCCAAAAAGTTCCGCCTTTCACACTCTCAGTCGTTTCAAGCTGGCGTCTGTAATTTTTTAATGTCTCCGGTTTGTCGCCTGTTACGTTTGGATAGACCGGTTCGGTAGGATCGCTTACCCAATAAACAAGCAAGGTATCCAAACCTACATTGCTTGTCAGATTCCGTTCGCCCTGAACCTTCCAGTCGAAAGAAACGCGGTATTGCGCTCCGGCGGGCAGGATTATTTCTTTGTAAACTCCTATGCCGCAAGGCGTATTCTGGTACGACGGAGTAAGTCCGCCGTCGCCGCTTACGTAAAGCCCGCGGTTTCCCTGCGAAGCTGTGCCGGAACCGATATACCATTTGTTTACCGAAGTGCCGTTTACAACTGTCCATTCCCCGTCTTGACCCGTATTTTCAAAACCGTTAAAATACGGAAATGCGGTTATTTCTTCGGATAAAATTTGTCCTCCATAAACTAACAGAACAAATATCAAGCATCGTTTCAATACATTTTTTACAGTTTTCTTCATAAAATAATATTAAAAGCGTTTAGGTCGCTCAGGTTAATAATTTGTCCACGAAAGATATTAAGGGAACAGGAGAAAGCTGTTCTTATTCAAAACAACCTTCTCCCGTTCCTCTTGTCTATAAATAAGTTACAAGAACTATTGCACCATGAATTTACCGAATATCAGTTTGTTTGTTCCGGTTGTAATCCGTACTAAATATATTCCGCTCACACCGGGAGTTTCAATGCCAATCGGATAAGCAGTCGGATTCAGCACGGCGACACAAACGCCGATATTGTTAAATACTTCCACTTTCAAGCCTTTTTGTTCAAGAGGATTGAAATCGTAGTTTACGTTCACAAAGTCGCCGCGTTTCGACGGATTGGGCGACAAGGAGAACAATTCTCCTGCCGGACTGATCAATCCGCTGGAACCGTTTACGGTTAAGTCGAGCATTATAATGCTATCGCAACCGGCAACCGTCGTACATGCCACTTCGTAAATTCCTGTAACAGTTCCTACGGCAAACTCGCGGCAAGCGTATGTAAACGGCAATTGCGCTTTCTCGATAACAGCCGAACGAGTCAGGTTATAAGCCTGGTTTACCGTCAATGTCAACACCACGATACTGTCGCAGCCGTTTGCAGCCGTTTTACGATCGGAGTAATAAGTTCCTGTCGTATTCAAGCTGCTGAA
>JAISWY010000123.1 GCA_031270925.1 Candidatus Symbiothrix sp. | reverse complement strand
GATTCGCCTAAAATCCCCAACGATTACCGCGATTCTTCGTCGGGAGCCATTATTGCCTCCGCTCTGCTCGAATTGAGCAATTACACGGATGAAAACACAAGAAAAGAATATTTCGCCGTTGCCGAAAAACAATTGAAAACATTGGCTTCGCCCGTTTATACGGCAAAAACAGGAACAAACGGCAATTTTATACTGATGCACGGCGCAGGAAATATTCCTCAACATTCGGAGATAGACGCGCCTTTGAGCTACGGAGATTACTATTATGTTGAGGCGCTTCTCAGATATGAGAAACTTAGATATACAAGAGGATGATTAAAAAAAACACCCCTAAATCCCCTAAAGGGGACTTTTGGGTCATTTTAAGTATTATGAAAAAATCTCTCTTTTGTATTCTGTTTTCTCTTTGCTTATTTACACGGTTTTATGGGCAAATTCCCGTGTCTGTTGAATTTCCTTCACACCCGCGTTTATTGCTGTTCGATGAAGACAAAGATGCTTTATTGGAACAAATTCGGATGGATGAAAAATGGAAAATGCTCCACGAGGATATTCTGTCCGAATCGGAAAAGATTATCGACCTTCCATTGCTCGAGCGCAAACAAATCGGAATGCGTCTGCTCGCCGTTTCGCGCGAAGCGCAGAGAAGGATTTTCTTTCTGTCGTATTCATACCGAATGACGAACGACGATAAATATTTCGTGCGGGCAGAACAGGAATTGTTGAGGGTATGCGGTTTCACGGACTGGAATCCGAATCATTTTCTCGATGTGGCAGAAATGACATTAGGGCTTGCTATCGGCTACGACTGGCTTTACGAAAAACTTTCTATCGAATCGAAAAAAATAATTTCCTATGCAATTGTTGAAAAAGGGATAAAACCTTCGGAAAACAACAAATATGGTTGGTGGCTCGATGCAAAACACAATTGGAATCAGGTCTGCAATGCAGGAATGCTTTTCGGGGCATTGGCTGTTTATGACGAAAATCCTTCGTACTCGCAAAACATAATACAGCGGTGCATACATTCGATAAAGCTTCCGATGAAAGATTACGGTCCCGATGGCGCCTATCCCGAAGGATATACATATTGGGAATACGGTACGACTTTCAATGTGCTTCTGCTCTCAGCGTTGGAAAAAATATACGGCGCCGATTTCGGATTGCTGGAAATTGACGGTTTTATGAATACCGCTTCCTACTACGAACACATGACAGGTTTGCATGGCGACAGTTTCAATTTCGGAGATTGCGGTGATGAATACGGATTGACTCCTGCGATGTTTTGGTTCGCCCGACAAAAAGACGATTCTTCCCTGTTGTGGGTCGAAAAAAGTTTTCTCGATGAGAAATACCGCGACAATTATCTTAAAAACCGCATACTGCCTGCCGTTATGGTATGGGGAATCGGGATAGATACGGAAAAAATCGTTCCGCCCGCGGAGTTGATGTGGTCGGGCAACGGAACAACACCTGTTGCTTTGATGCGCACTTCGTGGACAGACTCAAACGGAATTTACGTCGGATTTAAAGGCGGAACAGCGGGAAGCAATCATTCGCACATGGATGCAGGCTCTTTTGTGATGGAGGCTGACGGCGTTCGTTGGGCGATGGATTTTGGAAAAC
This sequence comes from Candidatus Symbiothrix sp., assembly GCA_031270925.1. Taxonomy (GTDB): domain Bacteria; phylum Bacteroidota; class Bacteroidia; order Bacteroidales; family Azobacteroidaceae; genus Azobacteroides. Next base: position 11,667 of record JAISWY010000123.1, on the reverse strand, counting down.
AGGATTATCAATCGCTCGAATCGAGAAAGTTGCAGATATGGACAAACGACCAAAATTCCGAACGTTGGAAAGTTTTCCGTTACAACAACTTTGTACACAATACGCTTACCGTTAATAATAAGTTGCATAATGTCGAAGGTTACGCCTCGATTCTGCAACATACCGAAGAAGAAAATTTTATGTCTGCCATTACGGATATGACTTCGATTTTCGAGGGAGAGCTTGCTTCCGCAAAACGAGGAATAGCCATAGTGGACAAAAAATACGTGATGTTGCGCGACGAGATAGAAACTCTCGCCGATAAACCGGCTGTTATTCGTTGGAATATGCTTACGTCTGCCGAAGTAAAAATGGTCGGGGAAAATAAAATCGAACTTTATAAAGACGGGAAAAAACTTCGGTTGGAAATAATAAGCAATCAAAAAATCGAACTAAAAACGTGGAGCACGCAATCGCCAAACGATTACGATGCGCCAAATCCGGGCGCTGTCTTAGTCGGATTTGAAAGCGATGTTCCTGTCGGAGAAAAAGCGGATTTCACGGTGTTTTTACTGCCCGAAAAAACAAAATTCAGAAAAAAAGATCTTGTCGAACTCAACCAATGGATTAACCCGAAACACCAATATCAGGCAAATTGGGAATCGCTCGATGCGCGCCCCATGCCCGAATGGTTTCAAAACGCCAAATTCGGCATATTCATTCACTGGGGATTATATTCCGTTCCTTCGTGGGCGCCCAATACGGGCGATGTGTATTCGCGTTACGCCGAATGGTATTGGCATCGCATTAATCCTGAGGACAAAGACGGCGAAGCGTTTCGCAAATATCATGATGAAATGTACGGACCGAAATTCAACTATCAGGATTTTGTCGGCGGATTTAAAGCTGAGATGTTTAATCCCGACCAATGGGTGGACGTCATAAAAAGTTCGGGTGCAAAATATGTAGTCCTCACTTCAAAGCACCACGAAGGTTTTGCCCTTTGGCAAAGTGCGCAAAGCGTAAACTGGAACAGCGTGGACGTCGGACCGCACCGCGATATTTGCGGAGAGTTGACCGACGCTGTGCGCAAGCAGGGATTGCACATGGGTTTTTACTTTTCGCTTTACGAATGGGAGCACCCCTTGTATAAGCAAAATGTGGCTCAGTATGTAGATGAGCACATGATTCCGCAACTGAAAGATTTGACTTTGCGCTATCAACCCGAAGTTATTTGGAGCGATGGCGAATGGGAGCATTCAAGCAAAACATGGAAAAGCGAAGAGTTTTTGGCTTGGCTTTACAATGAATCGCCCGTTCGCGAAACTGTTGTTGTAAACGACCGTTGGGGCGAAGAAACCCGTAGCAAACACGGAAGTTTTTACACCACCGAATACGATTTGATACACGAAAGCGATTCAAAAGACGTCGAATTTTCCCACCCTTGGGAAGAATGTCGTGGAATCGCAGGCTCGTTCGGCTACAATCGAAACGAAAATTTGGAAGATTATTCCACAGCAAAGGAGTTAGTACACATTCTGATAGAGAAAGTTTCGCGCGGAGGCAATCTTCTGCTCAACGTAGGACCTACCGCCGATGGACGGATTCCTGTCATTATGCAACAACGGCTGTCCGAAATGGGCGAATGGCTCGATGTGAACGGCGAAGCGATATACGACACGCGCCAATGGAACGGTAAAAGTGATTCAAATAAGCAGTCGGATATTTATTTCACGGCAAAAGGAAAAGATGTATATGTCATTGTAACGGAATGGAAAAACAAGCCCATTACAATACATAATATTGGCAACATAAAAAACATAAGCTTATTGGGAAGCGGTAAAAAAATAAATTATTCGGCTAAAAACGGAAGCGTTACGATAAATCCGCCTGCCTTGGAATTTTCAGACGCCCCATGCCGGTATGCTTGGGTTTACAAATTGTCGAATGCTTTGGAAAAATAGTCGAAATCAAAAAAAAGCGAACAAATGGATAATTACACAAAACGATTTGAAAGAGTAAAACTCAATCACGAAGATTTATTAAACAAGAAAAACGAGCAGGAAGATTTCGGAAACGGAATATTCGACCGTTACAAAAATCCGATACTGACCGCGCAACACGCGCCGTTGATTTGGCGGTACGATTTCGACCCCGCGGCCAATCCGTTTATGATGGAACGAATTGGTGTAAACGCGGTTCTGAATTCGGGCGCGATGAAATGGAATGGAAAATACCTGATTGTCGTGCGCGTGGAAGGTATGGATAGAAAATCGTTTTTCGCGATAGCCGAAAGTCCAAACGGCATTGATAATTTCCGCTTTTGGGACGAGCCGATAACCATTCCCGAAACCGAAAATCCCGACACAAATGTGTATGATATGCGTCCGCAAGATGGATTTATCGATGCGGGAAGCGGTGGCGGCATCGGCTGGGCGTTGATTGACGATATGGCGAACGCCGAAGTAAATGGCGAAACAATTATCAATCAGCGTTTTTATCACACAATAAAAGAAGTGAAAAACGGCGAAGGTCCGCATCCGATAAAAACCGAAAAAGGCTGGTTGCACTTGGCGCACGGCGTTCGCAACTGCGCGGCTGGATTGCCGATGAGGACGGCACGGTTTACATTTATTACGCCTCGTGCGACACGCGGATGCACGTTGCCGTTTCCACTATCGACAAATTGCTGGATTATTGTTTCAACACGCCTGCCGATGGTTATCGCTCGGCAACTTCGGTTGAGGCGATAAAAAAGTTGGTTGCGAAGAATAAAAATTATCTGCAAAATAAAAGATAAATGAAACACCCATGGCTAAGCATCGTCTTGATTCTTGTCTTGATTCTTGATTCTTGGCTCTAATTTTAAAAAAATGAAATACACGATATTGATAGTTTTTTCCCTTTTGTTTTTTCAGTCGCAGGCGCAATATAATGTGAAAAGCGAGCATATAATTAATCCCGATTTGAATATAGAATATGTAAAAAGCAATGCGGATTTTTGGATAAGAAACGCTTACGACCCTGAATACGGCGGTTTTTTCTCAAATGTAAATCAGCAGGGAAATGTTACGACCATGATCCCACAACGCACGGGATTTGACAAAACTCCGTATAAACGCAAATCGCTGATAGCGCAATCGAGGCACGGCTATGGCTTTACGCGCGCTTTTATGCTCACTGGCGACGAAGAATATTTGACTTACGCCAAAAGCGCTCTCGATTTCCTGTTTAATTACGGTTGGGATACAGAGAATGAAGGATGGTTTTGCTATGCAAAAAGCGACGGAACGTTGGATATTACGCAGTATGACCTGCGCGACCTTGAACAAAAATGGAGTTTTCAACAGCATTATGCTTTACTGGGAGCTGTCGCGCATTACGAAGCGACCCGCCATCCGCACACGGAGGAATTTATGAATAAGGGCGTCAATACCATTTATACAAAAATGTGGGACAGCCGTGAAAATTATAAAGGTTATTACGAAACAGCAAATGTCGATTGGTCGAATAAACGCAACAAAGGATTTACTTCCACCATTGACGCGATAACGACCAATGCCGAATTGAGTTATTTGGTTACACAAGAGGATAAATACAAAACGCGGCTGCTTGAATTAGCGGATATTATCGTAGAACGTTTCATTCCGCAAATGGACAATCCGTCCGTCAAAGTTTTGTATCCCGAAACGTATAGCACAAACTGGGCGGTAAATTTGAATGCTTCCCAAAAAGGATATGTGGGACATTTTATAAAAACAGCATGGTGTCTTGGGCGAGCGTATTTGTGCGATACAACTAAAACCGAATACAAAGATGCCGCCGTGAAGATTTTGAATGAAGCATGGACGTACGAAAACGGCGATGTATCTGTATGGGACCATACCTACGGCGGACCTTTCAACGAGATAGATATACTCACAGGCGAATGGGGAAGCAGCAACGGCAATCTGAAAGATTATTGGACGGTGGAACAGGGCTTCACAGGACCGATGATTAACTATTATATCACAAAAGATGATGTTTACCTGCAAATGGCAGACGAAGCATTGTATTTTTTCATGAATCATTTTATTGATACAGAGTACGGAGAGATATTTTATTATTTAGATGCAAGCGGAAGCGTCGTGAAAAGAGGAATAAAAGGCGACGACTACAAAGCGAGCTATCATTCCATAGAATTGGGCTATTACGCCTATTTGTACAGCAATCTGTATTATCTGAATAAACAGGCGAGCCTTTACTACAAATTCGAGCCTAAAAATGAAGCTCGGCAGATAACGCTCACGCCTGTTCCGATGGAAGATAATTACCTGCGGATAAAATCGGTTGACTTGGATGGCGACGAATTTACGGCATTCAACGCCGAAACAAGAACCATTACCGTCGCGCCTAATCAAGAGGGAAAATTCAAAGTAACTTTTGAGCGATGCACGGATGTTCATTCTGATATAAAAACCGTAAATCAAATTGCACAAATCAGATTATATCCGAATCCGGCTGTTTCGTACATTCAGATTGATTCGTCTTCGATGCTTTCGGAAGCGCTTGTTTTTGATGTTTTTGGCAAACAAGTATTGCAACAAAAAGCAACAGACGCTTCGTTGAGGATTGATATTCGTAATTTGAGTAAAGGTGTTTATTTCGTGAATCTATTTGATGAAAATGGGCGGACAGCAACTCAAAAATTTATAAAACAGTAAATCAGAAATTTTCACACAACAAATCCATGAGCAACTCATATTTGACGCCGTTAGACATTTCAATTATACTGCTTTACTTAGGCGTATTGATTTTCATTGGTTTTTACCTGAAACGCCTCGCCTCGCGCAATCTCGAATCGTATCTTTTGGGCGGGAAAAGCATTCCGTGGTATATGCTCGGGCTTTCAAACGCGTCGGGTATGTTCGACATTTCGGGCACGGTCTGGCTCGTCGCCATCACCGTGGTTTACGGACTCAAAAGCATTTACATTCCTTGGCTGTGGCCTGTTTTCAATCAGATTTTCCTGATGGTTTATCTCTCGGCGTGGCTGCGTCGCTCGGAATGTACGACAGGCGCCGAATGGATTGGTTTCCGTTTCGGAAAGGACAAGGGCGCGGTTGCTTCGCATTGGATAATCGTGGTTTTCGCCATTTTGGTAGGTTTGAGCATGCTCGCCTACGGATTTAGGGGAATGGCTGCGGGGATGATTCCTGCGCTGGTTATTCCGATTATTCCTTATTTCGACAATATTCTGCCGCTGTATTATTTCCCGATAATTTTGGTATTCTCGATTCTCGGATGCATTTGGGGAACATATTCAGCGCCCGAAACCGATATGGAAGTATTGAAAAAATTCTACGTTAAAACTCGTCCGTGGGGCTTTTGGAAACCGGTACACGATGCGGTTATCGCCGAAAATCCCGATTTTCAAAAGAACAGTTCCGCCAAACGCGACTTGTCCAATGTGGCGGTCGGCATTATATGGCAAACCGCTTTGGTCGCCGCGCCGATTTATCTGGTGTTGAAACAATGGTGGTTCTGCGCCATTGCGGTAATGATTATCGGTGTGATGACGGTTGTTTTGAAAAAGAATTGCTACGATAAACTCGAAGATTAATACACCCCTAAATCCCCGCAAGGGGAAGAAATAGGAAAAAAGTATTTGGGGCTTACGCAGTTTCTAAGCATCAATTGCAAAAGCGATGGTGGTTTAAAAATATTTTTAAGGCAGACTATATGATAAAAATAATTATTCAAACAGTATTATTGTTCTTTTCGGTTTCGATTTTATTTGCTCAAAAATCAAATAAAATATATCACAAAGAAGAAGCGCTTGCTTTGGGATATACCAATATTTATTCGCCGATTTTGGATATTTCGCGCGACCCACGTTGGGGGCGCGTGGTGGAATGCTACGGCGAAGACCCTTATCTGGCAGGCGAATCCCGAACGGTCAATTTTACATTAACTCCGCAGGAATTAGGACTTTGGAACAAACACGATGAATTTGTCGTTGAGCCGGGAACATTTACTGTAATGACAGGAAGTTCTTCCGAAGAAATTAAGTTGACGGAGAATTTTGAAGTAGCAGCCGATGTTTCCGCCGAAAAAGAAGCAGATGTAAACTCTTTATCTTTTCGTATTGATGTAGCTGATGAAGATTGGATTTTTCTTACTCCTCAGCAGATAGAGTTTGAAATATCTCTTCTCGAGCCGGTTAGCGAAAAAAATGATTTCAATCTAATATGCAACATAACAACTGATGATTATAAACCAATCGATTCTAAAAAATATCCGGTAAACATAGAGCAGGGAAAAAATCTGAACCGGCAAATTCAATTTGCTCCGCCTGCTCCGGGTTTTTATCGTTTTTCGGTTTATGCTGAAAAAAACGGAAAAAAAAGTCCCGCGAAAAAGTTTAATATCGGTTACGAACCCGAAAAAATAATTTCACCGTCGGATGCAAAAACCGATTTTGAGGATTTTTGGAAAAACACACGTGCAGAATTGGATAAAGTCGCGCCTCGTTATAAACTTACATTGATGGAAGATAAATCGTCGGAGATAAAAAACATGTATCATGTGGAAATGTATTCGTTCGGCGATATAAAGATTGAAGGATATTATTCTGCTCCGAAAAAGGCGGGAAAATATCCGGTAATTGTCTATTATATGGGCTATGGCGCCAATCCGTATTTTCCCGATGCAAACGCGTTGCCCGATTTTTGCGAATTTGTGCTTTCTACCCGCGGACAGGGAATCCAAAAAGCAAGCAACACTTACGGCGATTGGCTTGTTTACGGACTTGAGAATAAGGAAAATTACTATTACCGCGGAGCTTACATGGATTTGATACGAGGAATTGATTTCGTAGCTTCCCGTCCTGAAATCGATGCGGAAAAAATAGTTGTCGAAGGTGGAAGTCAGGGCGGCGCTTTCGCCATGACAGCCTGCGCATTGGATAAACGGATAAAAGCGGGTGCGCCTCACATTACTTTCCTCTCCGACTTTCGCGATTATTTCAATATCTGCCCATGGCCTCGTTCTGCTTTTGAAAAATACCTGCGTGCAAATCCCGAAAAAAGTTGGAATGATTTGTATGACAAATTGACTTATTTCGACATTAAAAATATGGCGCCATACATTACCTGCCCCATAATAATGGGAGTCGGATTGCAGGACGAAACCTGTCCTCCGCATACAAATTTTGCAGGATATAACTTAGTAACGAGTCCAAAACAATATTATGTATATCCTGAACAGAAACACGCAGTCGGAAAATCGTGGTGGAAAACGAGGGAAGATTTTTTCAGAAAAATATTGATGCAACCGATTAAAAACAGTAAATAAACCGAATGTTTATAGAGTTATACGAAAGTTAGAAGAATGTGCATTTTCAATTTTTAATTTTTAATATATGAAATCATTTCTAAAATTAGCGATAATTGCTTTATTGATGGCTATCTGCAATACAACCTTACAGGCAGGAGCTACAATTGTGGTATTAGGCTCTTCTACAGCCGCCGAAGGTTCGGGTTGGGTAACTAAATACCGAAATTATCTTCAAGCGGAAGACCCTTCGCACCAAATCGTAAATTTGGCAAAAGGCGGATACAATACTTACAAAGCGATGCCCGACGATTTCGTTTTGCCCGAAGGGAGGGAAAACCATACGCCCGATACCGACCGGAACATTACCAAAGCACTCACATACAATCCCGATGTAATTATTCTCAGTTTCCCGTCGAACGATTATTCGGCAGGAATATCAACCGCTGAACAAATTTCGAATTATCATACGATTTTGGATATCGCCGAACAGCATAACATAAAAGTATTTATAGCAACGCCTCAACCAACCAATTTTAACGCTAATTGGATTAGCGGATTGATGCGTTATATGGACGATTTGAAAGCGGAATTTGAAGACGATGGAATTATACTTGACTTCTGGACGACTCTGGCAAACGAAAACAACAACCTGAAAGAAGGATATTATAAGGAAGACGGACAGCATTTGACCGATGCAGGTCAAACCGCTTTGTTCGAAGTCGTGAGAGATGCCAATCTGCTCGCATATTTGGGATACGATTATCAATATGTAGAGCCGGTTAGATTGAGGCGTGCCGTTTATGTGAATTTCGGAAGCGATGACGCTCCCTCGCCATGGAATAATACTCTGACGGGAAAGGTGAAAAACCTGCTCGACACGGAAGGAAACAAAACAAACATTTCAATTGACGGTATTTCGGAAGCAACTGCCGATGAAAACGCGGGTACAACCGAAACAAACACTCCGCTTGATATGCCCGAAAGCGTCAGCCAATCGGCTCTTTACGGGAATAATCCGGATGGTTCCGTTTTCTTAATCAAAAAATTGAGCAACTTGACCGATTATAACGTAACATTATTTTCTTCGGTAGATGCGAACGAAAACAGCGTCACAAAATTTTCGTTTACGAGCACCTACATTGAATGCGCCGAAATAGATGCGACCCAAAATGCAACAGATGTTGTGAAGTTGGAACATTTGTCGCCCGATGCAAACGGAAATCTTACCGTGAAAATCACAGCAAGCGAAGGAAATGTTTCGGGAAATTACTATCTCAATGCCATGATGATAGAACCTGTGGAAAAACGCATGGTTGCACTCGACGATTTCGGCACGATAAATATCAGTTTCGGCGCCAACGGCATTCCATAGAAAAAGGATGCTATATTCTGCATTTACAGGCAGGAAATGATAAATTTATAAGCAGATTTATCAATAATTGATTTTATTCTTCAACTTTTTCTCAAACTTCAAATCCATGAAAAAATGGTTAATTCTTTTTTTGAGGTGCTATTGACTTTTTAAGGTAGCGAATTTAAAATTAGATGTCTCGACTTCGCTTCGCTCCGCTCGACATGACGGGACGGTCAAAGGAAAAAGGGAAGGAACAGGGCTCAGTTGCAACCCCCAGTGTTTAGCAGAAGCGACAGACCGCAGGTCTGAATGTTAATAACCCCCAATGAAGCGAAGCGATTGGGGGATAGAGAAATAACCACTCTCCCCTCAACCCCGAAGTGGGTTGAATATATCTATTGATAATTTATTTCGGATATTCAACCCTTCGGGTTGAGGAGGTCGATGTATTTCTCGCACCCCCCAATCGCTTCGCTACATTGGGGGTTATTAACATTCAGACCTGCGGTCTGTTGCTTCTACGTAACACTGTGGTTTGCAACTGAGCCATTTCTTTTTTTTTGACAGCCTCGTTGTTGGTTTTACTGATTTTTTCAGCTTCTCTGCAATATTTTTACATCAATAAATCATATTTTGGTATTCCGTTGCCTGCCGATGTGTTTATTTTGCAACTTGTAACGGATATTTATTCATTTTTTAAAATTTATTATCATGAAAAAAACATTATCAATTTTATTTGGTTTGGTTTGCTGCCTGTCGATTGTGGCGCAAGTCGACTTGTATGTGCGGTTTAATTCTGTTCCGGTGGGTTCGGGAATTAAAACCGGTTCTATTAATTCAGCTATTACGTTTGATGATCAACAAGAACCCACCGATGCGTATAAAATGCTGGCTCCGGTAAGTGGAGATATTTATACATTTGAATTGGAATTGCCTGTGGGTAGTTATCAATATCAAACGGTACTTGCAGACGGTTCGGGAGTCAATTATCAGACTGGTACAGGTCGCGAATTTACTGTATCGGAAAGTGCGCAAACAATTCATTTTTGGGCGACACAAACTCAAACTCAACCGAATAAAATTCGTTTTATATGTGATGCGCAAAGATTACGTTTAGGAGTTGTTACTAATCCTGTACCTCCGCAAATATCAGCTCCTGATACAAACGGAGATGCCACAGGTGTCTTAAATTATGGAGGAGCTTCCGATAGCAAAGTGCAGTGCTATTTGTGGCCTGGCCAACATGGAGAATTGATGGGCGATATTATTCCCAACAGTCCTAAAAAATGGAATACAGGTTGTAGCGCTCGTTATGATGCTCGTTTTTTATTTGTATATAACTATCCATCATTATCCGTAAGTATTCAGAAATTGCTTAATTATATTACCGATCCGCAAATCAATATTGGTAATGGCTTAGTTAATGCAACTGAACTTCCTACGAATTTAGGTTATTTTTCATCCGAAAATCCATTACTGTTTAATGGAAAAATGACAGGGAGAGCTGTTAATAAAGACGAAACACAAAATAATGACAATATCAAAATTACCGCCGAAAACGTTACCGCCAAATTATACTACAAAGTAATCCCCGAAGGCGAGGATGCAAGTACGATTACTGCTACCTCCGTATCGCTTTCAACTACTTCCTCCGGTTTGGTGCTAAACGCCGATTATACAACATCAAGCGCCATTGATTTATCCAACGAATTATCCGCCGGCGATTATACTTTACAATTTTGGTATGAAACCACTTATTTGGATGATATTCTTACCACAGAGGTTTACTCCACCGCATTTACCATCGGAACTCCTCTTGTTATTGCCGAAGATGCTACTGCCGATGCAACAAATAGTTATTCCACCGGCGACATTATTTTCAACGGCAATGCGCAACTCTCAAATGCCAGCGAATTGTCTGTTTCCGGCGTAGTACGAGTAGTTAAGACGCTTGCAACCGACCAATGGCATGCGCTTTGCTTCCCGTTTGCAATTGACAATATCAGTGTCGCTTACGGCGCTTCAACAAAAGGCGGCGTTATCTATGATGGTCAGGGGGCAATAAACAGCGAAGAAGCGCCTACCGGAGGCAATGCAGCATCAGCGAATATCTATGCAGCCACTTACGACGGAAGCGATTTTGTATTGGCGGGCACTACCGCCCTTACCGCCAATACCGGCTATATTCTTGCTTTCCCTAAGAGTGATTTCGGAGATGCCGATGCAGTAACGGTAACTTTCACTTCGGAAGAAAATCCCACATTGAACAGCGCTTCCGACGCGCCAAGCATTAGCAATTATCAATTGGTTGCTAACCCCAATGTGGCCAATCTCTTGCCGAGCGGTGCAACGCAGTATTATCAACTTAATGGGAACGGAACTAATTTCGAAAGGTGTACTTCTCCCCAATACAAACCCTTTGAATCTTATATCGGATACGTCGGCAGCGCACCGGCAAAGGCAGCCTTGAATATCGGCGAAACGGATGTAATTACCGGCATTATTGACAAGGGCTTGCAAGCACCTGTTTCAGACCCTGTTGTAGAAACGCAATATTATAATTTGCAAGGTGTACACGTAAGGGCAAATAATTATCTGCCCCTACAATCGGGCGTGTATATCGTGAGGAAAATTCACAAATCGGGGGCTATAACGATTAGCAAATCAATCATCCGATAATCTTTGTAGGGGGCTGTTTCAAAAGCCCCTTAAAGTCTTTAAAGTCTTTAATGACCTTAAGAAAATTAAAAAACGGTTAGAGCAGCGACAGCTGCGTTTTTCGGGGGATTCCCGCGAAAGCGAGAATGACAAACTTTTGAAACAGCCCCTACACAAACAACAACAAAAATGAAAAAGACAATATTTTTAGCAACAGCATTGCTGTTTACAATCTCGGCCTCAGCCGAAAGAAAAACAATAAAAGACTGCACCGACAACTGGTTGCAAGGCGAAACAGCCGAAGAAACAACAACTTCCGACAATTTGCGTATCGGTAACGCACCTGATGCGCCCACCCT
>JAISWY010000292.1 GCA_031270925.1 Candidatus Symbiothrix sp. | reverse complement strand
TAAGTCCGTTGTATTTTTCGTCGGAACTGCCGGCATAATAGTTGTTTGTTTTCATCCAAGCCGGCGGCGACCACGGCGAAGCCCAAATTTTGATATCCGGGTTTATCTTTTGAGCCGCTTTTATATATGGAATAAGAATGTACCGGTCGCGATTGATATTGAAATTGACCATCTTAAAATCCTCTGCTATATCGTTGAACGAATAGAAGTTAAGCGCGTAATCGCTTGCACCCATCGGCATCCGGTTGAGCGTGAAATTGGCTTCCTCCGGACTGAAAAGATTGTTCAGAATAGCGCTTCGTTCTTTTTCAGGAAGCGTTATCAAGGCATCCCAACCCATTTCGTTGAAGCAACCGCCGAAGCCTTCGATGACTTGGACGCGCTCTTCGGAAATCGAAATATCGGCCGGTTCATTGGCTTGTTTGGCTTCCCATTTGATTTTATTGTTCTTTTGCCAAGGCTTGTCGTTGGTGGTAGATGTCCATTCTACTTGTTGAGCAAACAGATTGGCCGTTAAAAACAGTCCGAAAAAGAGTGTTATGTTTTTTAGTGATTGCATAATATTGTATCTATTCCAATTAATTCGTCGTTTGTGAATGTAGTATTGTTTAATGTTTTCAGATTGTCTTGCAATTGTTTAACCGAACTTGTGCCGACGATTACCGACGTTACGTTTGGCTTGTTCAAGACCCAAGCAAGCGCCATTTCCGCCAAGATTTGATTGCGAGCCGCCGCTATTTGATTCAGTTGATTCATCTTGCCGACAATTTCGGGCGTGATTTGATCGGCGGTCAGAAATCCGCCTTTGGCTACACGCGAATCGTTGGGAATGCCGTTCAGATAGCGGTTCGTCAATATTCCTTGCGCCAAGGGCGAAAAGGAGATGAAACCGACGCCTTGCTGTTCGTTCAAGGGGAAAATTTCCTGTTCGGGAGTGCGTTCCAACAGATTGTATTTACCTTGATAAATGAGGCAGGGAACGTGTTGTTCCTTCAAATATTGATAGGCGGTTAAAGCCTGTTCTTTCGGATATTTGGAGATGCCTGCGTAGAGTGCTTTCCCTTGCTTGACAATATCGACCAAAGCCTGCATGGTTTCTTCCAAAGGTGTTTTTTCATCGTAGCGATGACTGTAAAAAATATCGAAATATTCCAATCCTGTCCGTTTCAGGCTTTGGTCAATACTTGCCATCAGACTTTTGCGCGAAGATCCGTCGCCATAAGGTCCGTTCCACATCAAATGTCCGGCTTTTGACGAGACGATAATTTCATCGCGGTGCGATTTCAACTGCGAGGAGAATATTTTTCCAAAATTTACTTCTGCCGAACCGGGCGGAGGTCCGTAGTTATTCGCCAAGTCGAAATGAGTGATTCCGCTGTCGAAGGCCGAGCAAATCATTTGTGTTGCTTCATCAAAACTGTCCTCGTTACCGAAGTTATGCCAAAGTCCCAAAGAAATTATTGGGAGTTGCAAGCCGCTATTTCCACAAAATTTATATTCCATATTAAAATAAACTAAAAGTTAAACAACCATTTCCACATATCAGGATTGCTGTATGCGGGCGACCATGCATCGTGTCCAAGGCCTTTGTATTCGGTATAAATTGGTTTTCCGCCGGCTTGCTTGATTGCATCGACCATATCGCGCGAGCGTTCGGGAATTACCGTTTTATCAGTATCGCCGTGAAAAATCCATATTGGCAGGTTTGTCAATAAATTAGCATAAGCCGGATCGCCTCCACCGCAAACAGGTACTGCTGCGGCAAACTTTTCGGGGAAACGTTGGATAAGTTCCCATGTTGCAAAACCGCCCATGGATAAGCCGGTTACATAGATGCGGCTTGTATCAATTTGCGGGAGTTGTAAAATGGAATCCAAGAGTTCGATTGCGAGTTGCATCGGTTTTGAGGGTGTTTCTTTCATCGTATGCGAAGGCGCTCCGAACGACGTATCCACCCAAACGCAATCGGCGTTGTTGGCGGTATAATCGCGCGATGGGCATTGCGGAGCCAAGACAAAGCAATCTTCGGTTTCCCAGAAAGGGGTGGGTTGGAAGCGGAAGAATTGATAGCGATTGTCGATTCCTCTTTCGCCCGCTCCGTGCATAAACAGCACCAAGGGGTATTTTTTTTGCACATCCCTATTTTCCGGTTGATGCAGACGATAGGGCAATGTTTTGTATATTCCGAATTGGAAATCAGCAAAGAGTTTTTCCCAATCTTCCAAAGGATATTGTGTGTAATCGGGATTTTGCGGGTCGGGTAGGGGTTTTGTTTCGATTTGGTTTCCGCAACGGTTGAATAAACTTGTGTTCTCATTCTCGTTTAACAACGTTACCGTATTCGTAAAAATGCCGTAGCGACCGTTGTTTTGCGTAAGGTTGTTTTTAATATTGACCTTTTTACAACCCGACATTAAAGCATCTATGGCGATTCCGTCCTTGTCGTTACCTTCCGTTAAACAGCGTTCGATGGTAATATTTTCGCTTTCCGAACAACGGATCCCCGAAAGTTTGTTGCGACTCATTTCACAACCGGAAACCCTAACGTTTTTAGCAAACATCAATTCAATACCGCTGCCGAACGGCGAAGTATCGAAACGGCTGTCGGTAATCTCGACTTTCTCCACGTGCGACAGATTCAAATTGTGATGCAATCCGGCTCCGGGAACAACGCTCGAACCGTTATCGCTGAAATCGCAACTGTTAATTTTCAGGTTCGAAGCGCCTACAATCAGAACGCCGTTTTGGGTGAAATTCTGAATGGTAACGTTCTCGAAAAGAATATTTTTGATTGCGCCGCCTTTTTCGGAGCGAAGCACAACACCTTCACGGCTCGGCGCACTCATATACGAGCGACCTCTACGGTCGTGATTCGGGTCGTTGTTGGTTACAATGGAAACGGCGCCTTCGATAAGCAAATCGCGGAAAGTAAGGTCGATGAGGCTGTCGTCGCCGCAAATAATGGTTTCGGTATTCATTTTGGGAGCGAGGAACAAGATTGTTTCTTTTCCGTAGCCTGCCAATGTGAGGCCGCTGTAAATTTTCAATGGAGCTTCAAGCGTGTGGACGCCGCGTGCCAAAACAAGGGTTTTTCTACTATTCCGGTTATTCTCAATTACTTGCTGAATATCTTCTCCGGCATTGATAACGATGGCGTTTGCGGGAATTTCTTTTGTGGGTTTGTCCAAAGCGCCTGTTCCGGTGGATTTCAAAAATTTTGTTTCCGGTAAAGCCGAAAGCGTTTTTTGATTACCGACCGAATATTTTCTTATGCCCGTAAGTGTGCCGACCGGAAATTCAGAGCGAGTATGATTTTCTATAACTTCTTTGGTATAAGGAAGTTCTATGCCTCTGAAATTTTTATAATAATCGTAAAGCGATTCGTAAATATCCTTGTATTTGTCCAAATCGCGTTTCGACAGCACGCCGAAAATGTCAATATCGTTGCCGAGCATCATTCCGGAGGTTTGCTCGAAGCCGTAAGCCAAGCGATCTCCTGCTACACTATAAAAGTCAAGTCCTTGCGTATGTGCTGTTTGTGCGGCTTTGGCAAATTCGCCGATTCCGAGTTGCACGTGTCCCCAGTCGCGGGTCGCTTCTTGCGATTGACCGCCGGGATAGATGTATTTGGTTATGCCTCCGTTGTTTACACCCCAATAGAAACGATCGATGGCGCGGTTAAAAATCTTCCGGTCTTCCACGTAAACGCCGATACACATCATGGTACTGATTATGGAAGCGTCCCAATTTCCATTGGCTTCGGTAAAAAAATCTTCGATGGTGGGATACAACACCGTCAACACCATGCGTTTGAACTGCTTGCGGTCTTTTTCATTCCAAGCCGGATAAGAGTATTTCAATATTTCGGCGGCGTTGAGGAAGTAATAACCGAATAATCCCACATTCAGCTTGGCGTTGTTGGCGTCGAAACTGCGTAATTTGTACGACCAGGCGTTGAGAATTTCAAGCGCTTTTTCGGCATAAACTTTCTCTTTTGTTATATACCACATCAGCGCATGATTGTAAACAGCATCGGCGCTCTGCGAAAATTCTTTGCCGCCCACGCTATTTTCGCCGTAAGGCCCTTCGGAAACAAAGGAAAAGGCTTGCGGCGTGGATGGTAGAGACGTGGCATGCAATGTCTTTACTTTCAGTTTATCAAAAGCGGTTTTCCAAGGCTCTACGCCTTTCAATACGTTTTCGCGCATGTAATCGAGGTCGGCCTGATTTTGCGCCATACCGGGATGGACAAATGGTTTGGATATGAAGACGCGATTAATCGCGTCTCTACGATATGGACGAACATCCGGATTTTTTCCGAAATTGTAATTCGGTTCTTTACCCATTCGCAAGCGTAAAACGCCGCCTTGCATTATGTCTTCATGCGAAATAAAACTGAAATCGTGAGCTTTTCCGTTTAATTCAACGCTTTGAATATAAATGTTTTGTGAAGAATTATTGATGGCTTCAATGGTAAACGTTTTTCCGTTTTCAAGCTTGATTGTCGCCTTGTCGAACAAAGGACTGCCCAAAACATATTGTCCCGAAGCTGTGAAGACCGGATAAAAACCGAGCGAGGAAAGGATATACCACGCCGACATTTGACCACAATCTTCGTTACCGATGATGCCGTCGGCTTGGTCGCGGTAAAAGTCGTTCATGATTTGCCGCGCCAATCGCGCTGTTTTCCATTGTTGTCCGATGTACGGATACAAATAAGCAATATGGTGGCTTGGCTCATTTCCGTGTGCGTATTGCCCGATACAGCCCGTCAAATCCACCAGCACATCGGGGTCGTTGCCCGATTGAAGGCTGAAAAAGGTGTTTAAGCGGTCTTCAAAAGCTGCTTCACCGCCCAATAAGTCGATCAAACCTTCTACGTCGTGCGGAACCAGCCACAAGTATTGCCACGGATTTCCTTCGG
>JAISWY010000409.1 GCA_031270925.1 Candidatus Symbiothrix sp. | reverse complement strand
ATATTCAACCCACTTCGGGGTTGAGGGGAGAGTGGTTATTTCTCTATCCCCCTCTCCCCCAATCGCTTCGCTTCATTGGGGGTTATTAACATTCAGACCTGCGGTCTGTCGCTTCTACTTAACACAAGGGTTTGCAACTGAGCCGTAAATCAGATGTCTCGACTACGCTCCGCTTCGCTCGACATGACGCGCTTCCATCTGGTTTCAAGCTATATCACAAACACAGGTTTTTACAAGTGAATCCAAACAAGTGCAGAGATTTTTTAACACACAATTATTTTTCCAGTTTTTCACCACCCAAAAGCATCCGCCTTCATCCACTTGTCCTGCGCTTTCAAAACCTGCTCGATAACATCGCGCCCCACACCCTGTCCGCCGTTTTTAAGCGAAATATATTTCGAAACAGCTTTGATTTCGGGAACGGCGTCGGCGGGACAAGCAGGTAAACCAACAATTTCCATAATCTCGTAATCGGGAATATCATCGCCCACATAACAAACCTCTTCGGGCTGTAGGCCGGTTTTTTGCAGGAAATCGCGAAACTCATTCATCTTGTATCTCGCTTTCAGATAAACATATTGAAATCCGAGGCTTTCGAAACGCTTGCGCACGGCGGACGTTTCGCCACCGGTAATAATTCCCAATATAATTCCTTGTTTGATAGCTAATTGCATCGCATATCCGTCTTTGGTATTGATGATACGCATCGGTTCGCCCGAAGGATGCAGGGGAATGAAGTCGGGCGAGAGAACGCCATCCACATCAAAAACTATCGCTCGTATTTTCCTCAAATCGAAATTGATATTACTCATTTTTGTTTTGCTGTTGATTGAATTCGCGAAGGTAGCTAAGTTTTTCAAAATTTTGAAAATAAACAACCATTAATGTATGTTCCAAAAGGAAAAAAAGTAAAAGGGATGCTTACAACATCCCTTTTACTTTTTCCTCCAAAATAACTTTTGTAGCCGCTCCTACATGTTTATCAACCAATTGCCCGCCTTTAAAAAAAAGTAAAGTGGGGATACTGCGGATGCCGTATTCAAGCGACAAATCTTCGTTTTCGTCCACATTCACTTTGCCGATAACGACTTTATCTTCGTATTCGGTGGCCAATGCGTCCACAAACGGCGATATCATTTTACACGGGCCGCACCATTCCGCCCAAAAATCAACTACTACGGGTTTATCTCCCTTGACTAACTCTTGAAAATTTGCATTGGTTATTTGTAATGCCATTGTCGTATGTTTTTATTTGTTAATAAATTAATTTATTTTGAATGTAATTTCCTTATGTTTAAGCGATTGCAGATGTTTAATCAACAATTTATCCACCTTGTAGCGGGCAGCATTAGACATAAGTGAAAGAGATAATTGTGTTTCCGAGTCTTCGATCCGAAAATTCAATTCGGTATTGCCGGGATGATCTTTAATCATAGACGACAATTCGGTAATGATTTCTTCATCTAATAAAGACAGGGGAAGAGTAATCGTGATTTTTTCCACCAGATTCGTTTCCGGCATTTCGCTTAACGACAGAATCGAACGAATTTGCAAGCCAATCTTGGTCGGATTCCACGGAGCGGGAACGAAAGCGCCACGAATCAATAAATATAAATTCGGTCGGCCGTATTTTCCATATTCAATGAAATCTTTCCCGAACAACGGAATTTCGCCCGTGCCGGAAAAATCTTCAAGCGTGATAATGCCGTAAGGACTGTTCGATTTTGAAAAACCTTCGCGATATTTGGTTACGATGCCGCCGAATACCAATTCCTGATTAAGGCGATCGGTTTTCGCCGCTTCCAAATCTTTCATCTGCAAGTTACAAATGTAATTCAATGTCATATAATGCTCGTCCAAGGGATGCGACGACAAATAGATGCCGATCAGTTCCTTTTCCTTGTTTAAACGTTCGATAGCGCCCCAAGCTTCAGCCTTCGGGACATCGGGTTTAGCGATTTCCACAGCATCGAATCCGCCGAAGAGCGATTGGGTGGCCGATTTTTTGCCGGTTTGGTATTTGTTGCCGTAACGGATTAAGGTTTCGATAAACACCTCGCCTTTGCTGTTTTCGGCAAACATTTGTTCGCGCGTAGCTTCCGGAAAGTTGTCGAAAGCGCCCGAAAGAGTTAACGATTCGAGGTTTTTCTTGTTGCAAGCCGCAAGATTGACCCGTTCCACAAAGTCGAAAAGACCTTTGAACGGGCCGTTGGCTTCGCGTTCCTGCACGATAGCTTCTACTGCGCCGCGCCCCACGCCTTTCACACCGCCCAAGCCGAAGCGGATGTCGCCCTTTTTGTTTACTGTAAAGTTCAAGTCCGATTCGTTCACATCCGGTCCCAAAACATTTATGTCCATGGCGCGACATTCGTCCATGAATTTCGTGATTTCCGAGATGTTATCCAAGTTGCGCGTTAGGTTCGCAGCCATAAATTCGGCCGGATAATGCGCTTTAAGATAGGCCGTTTGATACGAAACCCACGAATAACAAGTAGCGTGCGATTTATTGAAGGCGTATTTAGCAAATTCAGCCCAATCGCTCCAAATTTTTTCCAGAGTAGTTTCGTCGTGGCCTTTTTCCTTGGCGCCTTTCAGAAATTTTTCTTTCAGTGCGGCCATTTTATCCACCAATTTTTTTCCCATAGCCTTACGCAACTCGTCGGATTGGCCGCGGGTAAATCCGGCCAAATCGCGACTTAAAAGCATCACTTGTTCCTGATAAACCGTGATACCGTAAGTATCTTTCAGACGTTTTTCCATTTCGGGAAAATCGTATTGGATTTGTTCCTTGCCGTGTTTCCGGTTGATGAACGACGGAATATATTGCATTGGTCCCGGTCGATAGAGTGCATTCATCGCGATCAAATCTTCAAATTGCGTAGGTTGCAGTTCTTTCAAATATTTCTGCATTCCGGGCGACTCGAATTGGAACGTCCCGATTGTCAGACCTTTACTGTATAGCTCGTAGGTTTTTTTATCGTCGTCGGGAATATGGTCGATGTCTAAATCCAATCCTTTTGATTTTTTGATGTTCGACAGAGCTTCCTTGATGATGGAAAGCGTTTTCAATCCCAAGAAGTCCATCTTAATTAAACCGACCGATTCGATGACCGATCCTTCGTATTGCGTAACGAGCAAATCTTCGGAAGTGTTTTTGTCTTTGGCGGTTGCGAGCGGGACGAAGTTCGTTAAATCGTCGGCTCCGATAATTACGCCGCAAGCGTGAACACCGGTTTGGCGCACAGTTCCTTCCAACATCTCGGCATATTTCAAGGTGTCGGATAAGAGTGGATTTTGCGAATAACGAGCCGCTTTTAATTCGGGAATCGATGCGATGCAATTCGTAAGATTCAGTTTTTTGTCGCCGGATAAATTATCCACCAATTTGGCCAAGCGGTTCGATTCATCCAAAGGCAAGCCTTGTACGCGAGCCACATCTTTAATCGACGATTTGGTGGCCATGGTGCCGTAAGTAACGATGT
>JAISWY010000273.1 GCA_031270925.1 Candidatus Symbiothrix sp. | reverse complement strand
GGGAAGATGCAGCGAATGGCAACCGTAAAGGAATCACCGTCAATGCGTACAATGACAATGGCGCCACTTTGACTTCAATTACCGTTGGAACGGCTGTTGAACCATCGGCTGTAATTGATTTTGAAAACGACGAAGTCGGCACTACTTATAGTGGTATCGCTTGGTCGCCTGATAATATTTCAGTTGTTGTCGCCGCCAATCCTTCAGGAACGGGAAAGGCATTGCACGTTACATCGACCGATTGGAATTCGTATGCAAAATTTCCGGTTACATTACCCAACGGATTGACATTGTCCGGAATTGAGAAAATCGCTTTCGATATTTATTTCAGTGAAACCACCCAAGAAGACGGCGACAGACAACATTACTACAAAAATGTACATTGCTTCTTTGGCGCTACAGGCGCTTCGTTTACTGCTAATGAACCGACCATTGATGCCGGACAAATTATAGCCGGCGAAAACGTGCTAACTTGGATTCACAAAGACTTTGCACTTGGCGCTCTTGCCGCAGAAATTGGCGCACTTTCCGCCTTTGATTTGGGATTAGGCGTCGGATGTCCCGAAGCCGATTATTATTTGGATAATATCCGGCTCATTGCGAAAGAAAGCGGTGTTACTACCGTATCGGCCGAAAAACCAAGGGTTTATTCATCCAGCGAAGGCATTTATGTAGCTGGAAACAACGAAAAAGTGTCGATATTCGCTATTGATGGACGTTTGGTGCGCCAAGCGGTTGCCAATAATCAATTAATTCCCGTAAACAAAGGCGTTTATGTGGTAAAAACGGGTAATCAAACAGCGAAAGCGCTTGTAAGATAATAGATTCCGGATTATTACGTTATATTAAGCGATGGTTTTGCTCTTCATGCGAAACCGTCGTTTAATTTTTTTATTCAAAAAATATGGAAAAAACATGGCGCTGGTTCGGAAAAAAGGATCCGATTAGCTTAGAAATGTTACGTCAAATAGGCGTAGAAGGGATTGTTACGGCTTTGCATGAGATTCCCAATGGAGAGATTTGGCCGTTGGATGCCATTCTCGATTTGAAAAACCATATCGAAACGGCCGGTTTACATTGGTCGGTCGTCGAAAGTCTTCCGGTGTCGGAAAGCATCAAATACGGCGGAACCGACCGCAAACAATTAATCGAAAACTACAAAATTAGCCTTGCCAATCTGGGAAAAGCCGGAATCACAACCGTTTGCTATAATTTTATGCCGGTCATAGATTGGGTTCGTACCGATTTGGCAAAGAAAAACAAGGACGGCACCTATTCCCTCCATTTCGATAAAATCCGTTTTGCCTGTTTCGATTGCTGTATTTTACAACGTGAAAATGCAGAAAAAGATTATTCTCCCGAAGAAATCCGGCAAGTGCGCGAATTGGAAAAAACCATCACACCGGCAGAAAAAGAAGATTTGATTCATACGATTATCGTTAAAACACAAGGCTTTGTAAATGGGAATATTAAAGATGACGACCAGCATCCGGTAGCGATTTTCAAACGTTTGTTGGCTTTGTATCAAGGAATTGATAAGAATAAATTGCGCGAAAATCTTCAATATTTTTTGGAACAGATCATTCCAACGGCCGAACAATACGGCGTCAAGCTATGCATACATCCCGACGATCCGCCCTTTCCCATTTTCGGTCTGCCGCGCATTGTTTCGTCGGGCGACGACATCGAATGGCTGTTGAACGCCGTACCGAGTAAAAATAACGGACTAACCTTCTGTGCCGGTTCATTGAGCGCCGGTTTACACAACAACCTGCCCGAATTGGCGCACCGGTTTGCTGCACGCACGCATTTTGTTCACTTGCGGAGTACAGAGGTGCATGCAAACGGCGATTTTACGGAAGCCTCGCATTTGGCCGGTCGCGGGCATTTGGTGGAATTGGTGCGGATTTTCGAAGACGAAAATCCGGATTTACCCATGCGCGTCGATCACGGTAAATTGATGTTAGGCGATATTGACAACAATATTTACAATCCGGGATATTCGTTTTTAGGACGGATGTTTGCTTTGGCGCAAGTCGATGGTATCTTGGCAACGAATGGAAGCGCGTCATGTCGAGCGGAGCGAAGTCGAGACATCTGATTTTCGCCAAAAATGTATTCTTTTCCGCACAACATCGCTTTGGCAAAAATGAGCATCTCGCCTGAAGAATAGTCTTCATAAATTTGCATAATAATTTTAACATTAAATTTGATTATATGCAAAAAACAATGCTCTTTTTGATTGTCGCGGCGATAACGTTTCCATTCGGCTTTGTTTCGAATGTGCAGGCCGGTACATCACAAAATTCGCTTACGCTTACGGGAACGGTCGGCGATAGCGCGGGAGAAGCCATTATCGGCGCATCGGTAATATTGAAAGGGACGAGCGTCGGCACAGTTACCAATCTCGACGGCCGTTTTGAACTAAAAACGGATGAGAAAAATCCCGAGTTACAAATTTCCTACGTCGGTTTTAAAACGGTTACGGTAAAAGCCAACGGCAATACTCCACTTAATATTGTCTTGGAAGAAGATTCCAAGATGATCGACGAAGTGGTGGTGGTGGGTTACGGCACGCAAAAACGGACTACGATGAGTAGCGCCGTCGCCCAAGTAAAAGGCGAACAGTTGTCCGTTTTGCAAGCCCCGCGTCTATCGACCAGCATCGGCGGGATGGTTTCGGGCGTTATTACCTTTCAAGCCAGCGGCGCTCCGGGTGCGGATGCCGCCGATATTTATGTACGGGGCAACAAACCTCTGATTCTGGTCGATGGCGTCGAACGTCCTTACGACCGCGTAAATAAAGACGACATCGAATCGGTTTCGGTTTTGAAAGATGCCGCAGCAGTAGCTCCTTACGGCTTACAAGGAGCCAATGGTGTAATTTTGATTACGACCAAACGCGGCGCCGACAAAACGACAGTCAACTACAACGGCGAAATGAGTTGGCAAAAACCAATGAACACGCCCAGCTTTTTGAGTTCGGCCGATTATTTTGAATTGCAGAACAAAGCCTACGATATGGAAGGCACTCCCGGACAAAAGAAATCGGATGACGAAATCGCTTTATACCGTTCAGGCGTAAATCGCGACCGCTATCCGAATACCGATTGGGCAGGCAATTACATGAAAACATCGCCCGCCACCAAACACAATATCTCGGTAAGCGCAGGTAACGACAAAATCAAAGCGTTTGCATCCTTAGGCTATGTGTATCAAGGGAGTATGTTCGACGGGCAAGATTACCGCCGCTATACGGCGCGAGCAAATATGGATATTCAAGCTACGAAAACAACCCAAATTTCGTTCGACAATTCGTTTACGAAAGATATTTTAGCGCGTACCGGATTAGGCGCCGACCAAATCATGGAACGTATCTATTTCGCCGTTCCGTATGAAGTCGATCGTTTCTCCAACGGAAAATCGGCTTTCCAACAATCGCTCGGCACTTCCTTATACGAAGCGATGTACAACCGCGGCTATTACAACGAAAACAACGACATTACAACGATGAATATTAGCATCGACCAGCAATTGCCGTTCATCCTGAAAGGCTTGTCCGGAAAAGTAGCTTTCAATTACGACAAGCAACACAAAGACGCCAAAACATGGACGCTTCCTTTAAGCTATTATAATTTAGGAATGGACGCCGACGGTTTGGATACATTCGAACGGGTAGAACAAACCGTTAAACCCTCGCTGGGACAGGAATATAAACG
>JAISWY010000204.1 GCA_031270925.1 Candidatus Symbiothrix sp. | reverse complement strand
GTTTCCACTCGCACGTCTTTCGCTCTCGTTAATAGCACCTCAAAAAAAGAATTAACCGATATATAACGCATTTGTTTTTTTGAAAGAAAAACCGTAATTTTGCACGATTTTTTCAATAGGCATTATCATGATTAAAATCAATCAATTATAAATTATTAAATTTATTCAAAAATGGCAAATTTAGATTTAAGCAAGTATGGAATCTCAAACAGCATTCCCGTTGTTCACAATCCTTCTTTCGAAGAACTTTTTCAAGCGGAAATCGACCCTAAAAACGAAGGTTTTGAAAAAGGCACAGTAACCAACACCGGCGCGGTTTCGGTCGATACCGGCAAATTTACCGGCCGCTCGCCCAAAGACCGCTACATTGTAAAAGATTCCGTTTCGGAAAATACAATCTGGTGGGACGGCAACATCAACAAACCGGTTTCCACCGAAATTTGGAACGATTTGAAAGCATTGACCATCAAGCAATTAAACACTTCAAAGAAATTGTACGTTGTCGATACTTTCTGCGGCACCAACGAAGACACCCGCATGAAAGTGCGTTTCATCGTGGAAGTGGCTTGGCAAGCGCATTTCGTAACCAATATGTTTATCCGCCCGTCGCATTACGAATTGGCGAACTATGGCGAACCCGATTTCGTAGTATTCAACGGCTCAAAAACAACCAACCCCAATTGGAAAGAACAAGGTTTGAACTCCGAAGTATATGTCTTGTTCAACTTGACATCGAAAGAACAAATCATCGGTGGAACATGGTACGGCGGCGAAATGAAAAAAGGTATGTTCTCGATGCAGAACTATTACTTGCCTTTGCGCGGTATCGCTTCGATGCACTGCTCGGCCAACGTGGGCAAAGACGGCGACGTGGCTGTATTCTTCGGACTTTCCGGAACCGGAAAAACGACACTTTCGGCCGACCCCAAACGCTATCTCATCGGCGACGACGAACACGGCTGGGACAGCAACGGCGTATTCACCTACGAAGGCGGCTGCTATGCCAAAGTAATTGATTTGAGCAAAGAAAACGAACCCGATATTTGGCGCGCCATCCGTCGCGACGCTTTGTTGGAAAACGTTACCGTAAAAGAAGACGGAACACCCGATTATTCCAAAGAATCTTCAAAAACCGAAAATACCCGCGTTTCATATCCAATTTACCACATCAACAAAATCGTTTTGCCTTCGCGTGCCGGTCATGCCAGCAAAATCATTTATTTGTCGGCCGACGCTTTCGGCGTATTGCCTCCGGTTTCAATTTTAGACGAAAAATCGGCTCAATATCACTTCCTCTGCGGTTATACCTCGAAATTGGCCGGAACAGAGCGCGGTATTACCGAACCGGTTCCGTCATTCTCGCCCGCATTCGGCGAAGCGTTCTTGACTTTACACCCAACGAAATATGCAAGCGTTTTGGCCAAGAAAATGAAAGAGCACAACGCAAAAGCTTATTTGGTAAACACCGGTTGGAACGGTACCGGCAAACGGATCTCAATTAAAGATACCCGCGCCATCATCGACGCCATCATCGACGGTTCGATTGAAAAAGCCGAAACGGTAAACATCCCCGTATTGAATTTGGTGGCTCCCAAAAAATTGAACAACGTGAGCGAAGGCATCCTTGACCCGCGCGACACTTACGCAAACAAAGCGGAATGGGAAGAAAAAGCGAAATCGTTAGCAACCAAATACATCAAAAACTTCGAGCAATACTTGCCGGAGGGAAAAGATTTGTTGGCTTCGGGACCGCAATTATAATCGATTCCGATAAATACAAACAAAGGGCTGTCGGATGATAGCCCTTTGTTTTTTCAATATTATACACCGATGATTTACCTGCAATTATTCTGGGCATACCTGAAAATCGGACTCTTCGGCTTCGGCGGAGGATACGCTCTTTTATCACTCATCCAATACGAAGTAGTAGAAAAATACCAATGGCTGAGTTTGTCGGAATTTACCGATATTGTGGCTATTTCGCAGATGACGCCCGGCCCTATCGGAATTAATTCGGCGACTTATATCGGCTATACCGTTACCGGAAATGTGTTCGGCTCGCTCATCGCTACTTTTGCAGTTTGCCTTCCTTCGTTTATTCTTGTATTGATAATTGCGAAAACCTACCAAAAATTTCGTTCCAATTCTTCTGTTGAAAACGCTTTCAAAGGCTTGCGGCCGGCTACCGTTGGTTTGATTGCCGCCGCCGCCTTGTTATTGATGACTCCAACTAATTTTATTGATTATAAAAGTTTTATTTTGTTCGGAGTCGCCTTTTTGCTGTTATGGTTTAAGAAGATTCATCCGATATTGTTGATTGTTTTGGCGGGGGTTTCAGGATTGGTTTTGTATTGAACCGATACGCTTTTTTCCTTAACCAACAACACTGCCACCGCACCCAAAACAAGCGACACACCCGCTACAACCAGCATATTTACCTGATGTCCGCCAACAAGCGAGAGCAATACGCCTCCCAGCAAAGCCGCCGCAATCTGCGGAAGACAGATGGTGCCGTTGAAAAGTCCGAGATACGCACCCATGTTTTTACCCGAAAGTGCATTTGTTAATATGGTAAAAGGCAAAGCCAGCATTGCCGCCCAAGCACAGCCAATCAGCATATACGAAGCAAACAAAACATATTGATCATGCACGAAAAACGTGGATGCAAAACCTATCGCACCCAACAACAAACTGACAACATAGCCTGTTTTTTTATTTTTAAACATCGGAATAACCAAAGCCCAAACCACCGAAGCCAATCCTTGAACGGCAAACAGCACGCCAACCCAATTTCCCGCAGCTTGATACTCGGCCGATTTTGTATCGGTAACACCCCAAACATTTTCGGCAATTGCGCCATTGGTATAAGTCCACATATACATAAATGCCACCCAACAGAAAAACTGCACCAAGCCGACCGTCCAAAATACTTTCGGCGCATTTTTCAGCAAGGTAATAAAATCGGATTTTTCCTTTACAGGCGGATTTTCGTCGAAACCGTGATAGGTCGCATATTCTCTTGGAGGCATTTCCTTAACTTTCCAAACGGTATAAAATACACATAAAATCAAAATACCCGCACCGACATAAAACGAATAAATTACGGAATCAGGTACCACACCTGCTTCGGCAACATTTGAAATACCGATCCAAGTAAAAATAATAGGAAATAAAAAGCCCAACACACTACCCGCATTGACCAAAAAACTCTGAATGGAATAGGCAAACGTCTTCTGTTTTTCGTTTACCATATCGCCCACAAGCATCTTAAACGGCTGCATTGCCATATTAATTGACGTATCCAAAAACATCAGCGCAACGAGTCCGAAAATCATTGCCGCTCCTACGGTCAAATGAAAACTGCCCGCATTCGGCAACAGGCACATGACCACGATAGCCACCAACGCGCCTACGAGCAAATATGGAACCCGGCGCCCCATGCGTGTCCAAGTACGATCGGAAAGCGTTCCGACGATGGGTTGAACGATAATTCCCATCAAGGGCGGAAGGATCCAAAAATATGAAAGATTGTGCGGATCGGCGCCCAAAGTCGCAAAAATACGACTTATATTGGCGCTTTGCAGTGCGTATGCGATTTGTACGCCAAAAAATCCGAAACTCAAATTCCAGATTTTCCAAAACGAGAGATCTGTTTTTTGCATAATAAAAAATTTAAGAATTAAAATATTTATAAACCACTTTTATAACAAACTAATTAAACAAATCATCCAAAACTGCCGGCGACAAATCAAACGGCTCGGCCGGAAGTTCTTCATAATTGCTACACGGATTACCGTATTTCTCCGGCACCACAAACGATTGGGAGGAAGAATAGCCCAAGGTCTCATCGGCAAACACTTTTTTCAGGAAAATACCCATGACCGGCAAGGCCGCACGCGCCCCTTGTCCCTCGTTCATCGAATTGAAGTGAATATCGCGATCGTCGCCGCCAACCCAGCAACCGCCAACCAGCGATGGCGTAAATCCCATAAACCAGCAGTCGGAATTGCGTTGCGTGGTTCCGGTTTTGCCGCCCATCGGAGCCATAACGCCTTGCCGCCCGCGCATTCCGCCGCCGGTACCGCCGTCCATCACACCGCGCAACATGCTCAACATCTTGTAAGACGCATCTTCCGAAAGCACTTGGTGCATTTGGGGCGAAAACGTGGCAATCACATTCCCGTTTTTATCTTCAATCCGGGTTACATACATCGGATCGACCCGCATTCCACCATTGGCGAAAACCGAATAGCCCGAAACCATCTCTTCTATCGAAACTTCGCACGGACCTAAACACAAAGAAGGAACAGCGTCGATCGGTTCGGAAAACCCATAAGCTTCGATCAATTTGCGTTTGAATGCGCGCGGGCTCAATTCTTTCATCAAATAGGCGCTGACCCAGTTGTCTGATTGTTGCAATCCCCAACGGAGCGTAACCATCTCGTTTTCGAGAATATGGACCGTATTTTTCGGCGTATAAGGTCGTCCCAAATCGTCGTAAAGCGTTTGTTCCACGTGCAGCATTTCGTTGCAGGGTGTGAATCCACTTTCCATCGCAAGGGAATAGAGGAAGGGTTTGATGGTCGAGCCGACTTGCCGCCGTCCCACCGTAACCATATCGTATTGGAAATATTTATAATCGACTCCACCCACGTAGGCTTTCACGGAAGCAGAACGCGGATCCATAACCATAAATCCGGTACGGAGAATCGATTTCATGTAACGAATCGAATCCATCGGTGTAAGAATCGTATCTTTGGCGCCTTGCCACGAGAAAATTTGCATTTCGGCCGGTGTATGAAACGCTTTTTCAATTTCCGTATCCGAAGCGCCAGCTTGTTTCATCAAACGATAGCGTTCGGTTTGTTTCATGGCGCGGCTGAGGATTTTTTCCAAATCTTTTTTCGACAGGTTACGCGAATACGGCGCAGTAGAACTTTTGGCTTTTTCGCGGAAAAACGCCGGTTGCAAGAAATCTCCCACATGTTCGGCGACCGCCTGTTCAGCATAGTTTTGCATCCGAGAATCAATGGTTGTATAAATTTTTAATCCGTCGATATACAAATTATAATTCGATCCGTCGGATTTTTTATTTTTATTGCAAAAGCCGTAGAGCGGATTATTGATCCAAGCCAAAGAATCTTTCGTGTATTGGTATTTATTCCATTCCGGATAATTGCTTTTGTTCGGTTTTTTTGCGGTAAGCGCCAAACGCAAATATTCGCGGAAATAGGGTGCGATACCTTCTTTATGATCTACTTTGTGGAAATTCAGTTTCATGGGTAGCGCTTTCAACGAATCGCATGTGGTTGTTGAGAGGTAGCCGTTGTCCCGCATCAAATCCAAAACCACATTTCGTCGTCCCAAGGTGCGTTCCTGCTTTTTTTTCGGCACGGGATTATAGTAGGAGGGATTTTGGCACATTCCGATTAAAGTAGCCGCTTCTTCCGTCGAAATATCTTTGGGTTGTTTTCCGAAATAGACCCAGCAAGCGGTTTTGATGCCAACCGCATTATACAGGAAATCGAATTGCTTGAGGTACATATCAATAATTTCCTCTTTGGTATAATAACGTTCCAGTTGCACGGCGATAACCCATTCGATCGGCTTTTGGAAAAGGCGTTCGACCAAATTACCGGCTTTCCGGTCGCCGCGATTCGAATAAATCTGTTTAGCCAATTGTTGGGTAATAGTGCTTCCACCGCTGGTTTTTCCCATAAAAAGGCTTTTCACTACAGCACGAACCAAGGCATAAGCGTCGATACCCGAATGGTCGTTGAAACGCGCGTCTTCGGTCGCAATCAAAGCGTTGATGATTGAGGGCGAAAGTTCCTGATAGTCCACATAAATACGGTTTTCTTTGCTTTGCGAATACGTTCCCATAATCTGGTTATCGGCCGAAACGATTTGGGTAGCATATTTGTCGATCGGATTCGCCAATTCTTCGATGGTCGGCATGTAGCCGATCCAACCATGGGCGATCATCATGAAAAACAAGAAAAGGAAAACGATCACTCCGACGAAAGAAATCCAAAACCATTTCAAAATTTTTTTCGCAGAAAAATTAGATTTTTTTTTAGCCATTCCGAGTCAGTTAAAATTAGCGAATCAATTCCTGTAAACGTTGCGTCAAGGCTTCCCCACGCAAACCTTTTTCGATGATTTTTCCATCGGGGCCAATCAAAACCGTAGCAGGAATACCGTGTACGTCATACAATTGCACGGGCAACGATTGCCAGAATGCGCAATCCGACATTTGCGGCCAAGTCATTTTCAGTTCGGCCAAGCCCTTTTTCCAGTCGGCATCGTTCCTGTCTAAGGAATAACCTACGATTTCAAATCTTTTATCTTTGTATTGAGCGTATAATTCGAGCAAATGCGGCATTTCGGCGCGACAAGGCGGACACCAACTTGCCCAGAAATCCAGCAAAACATATTTTCCTTTTCCCGCGAAATCGGATAATTTGATTTCTTTTCCGGCGGGTGTTTTCGATACGATTTCTTGGAAAGGCGTTCCGGGAGCCGTGAGTTTCATCCGGTTCAATCGTTCAACCGATGCTTGATATAATTCGGTGGCTTGGAAAGCGGAATCGGCTTGCGCCAAAATCGTATCCAATTGCTCGATGCTCAAACGGCGCGTTCCCCACGAAGTAGAGGCGAACACAGCCTGACCGATGGAGTCGTTGATGTGATGCGTAAAAAACTGCGCATAATCGGCGATGGTTTGTTCGTAAAGCGAATCCCATTGCGCTTCCAATTGTTTGTCCAATTCGGGAGTTATCAAACCTTGCGTATTCAGCGAATCGTACAACTGATTAATCGAATCCAAACGCGCCTCGCTATTCAACGCAATTTGATAATAATCGACCGGCGTCTCGGTTTTGCAGCAAGCGAAAACCAAGAAAAGTAAGTTGAGAAAATAAAATCCTTTTTTCATTTCAACAATATTTTTGGAATTAGACGACAAATTTACATGAAATAATTCATATAAATGGCTATCTTTGCGGTATAATTTTCATCATGCCCATCGAAATCGAAAGAAAATTCTTGGTAAAAGGCGATTTTCATCCCTTTTCATCGAAAAAAGAACGCATCGTTCAAGCCTACCTATCCGTCGATCCCGAACGAACGGTGCGCATCCGGATCAAAGGCGAAAAAGCTTTTATCACGATTAAAGGCGCAAGCAACGCCAAAGGTTTTTCCCGCCTCGAATTTGAATATCCCGTTCCGGTAAGCGACGCCGAAAAGATGTTGGAATTGGCAATTTTCCAAATCATCGATAAGGAACGGCATTACGTTCCGTTCAACAATCATCTTTTTGAAGTGGATGTTTTCCATGGAAACCACGAAGGTTTGGTCATCGCCGAATTGGAACTGACCACCGAAAACGAAGCATTTGACCGGCCGGATTGGTTGGGCGAAGAAGTTACCGGCGACGAGCGATATTACAATGTTTATCTGGCAAGAGGTTAGAAATGCGGCAACTGATCCCCTAATATCCTTAAAAACCCTTCGGATGACCTGATTGCATTTTAACTGTAATTCGGATAGCAAAACCATGCCAAAGCCTGTTTGCGCAAAAATATTTTTCTCTATTCAGTAATCTTCTGTTGCCGATTGCAACAAAAACGACTACTTGTGCATTTTAACAATACATAACGTCGATTTTTCGCCTTGCATTGTTTTTTTAACTACATTTGCCGACAAATTACAAAATATAAAAATAAACATGAATAAACGATTGATCCTTTTCCAACTCTTTTTGTTGGTTGGAATGGTTACTTGTGTCGCACAGGATGCTGTTTTCAACACGATTAAAACCGAATTGCAACGCAATTTCGCCGTGTTGAAGGACCAGCCGATTCCCTCGTATTATACTTTTATCCGTTTGGATGATTTGCAGATGATTAGTGCGGGAGCCAATTTGGGCTGCCTGCAATCGGAAGCTGTTCTGGGTTCGCCATCCCGTATCTTGACCACAGGAATGCGCGTGGGCGATTATCACTTGGATAATTCGCATGAAATCCGCGAATCCGGCGGTTCTTCCGGAATGAATGTTACAGGAAATTACCTGCCTTACGAGGCTAATGACCGCACTTTGCGAAATGCAATTTGGTCGAATCTCGATCAATTATATAAGGAAAGTATTCAAACTTACGAACAGGTTAAAGCAAACTTGGCCGTAAAGGTAGAACAAGAAGATAAATCGCCCGATTTTTCCGAAGAAAAGGTCGAAAATTACTACGAGCAAGCTATCGATTGGAACAGTTTGGGCATTGATCCGAAAGCATGGGAAGAAAAAGTGCGCCGTTATTCCAAAGTTTTCGATGAAAACGACGAAATTCAAAATGGATCGGCTTATATTTCGGCGTCTTTATCGCGTATCCTCTTTATTGACACCGAAGGCCGCGAAATGGCGCAAAACACCGTGAAATTTCAATTGTTTTTAACAGCCAATACGGTTGCCGACGACGGAATGTATTTGCCGCTTTATCGCTCGTGGATGTCCCATTCCATCGGGGAATTACCTTCCGACGAAGAAGTTTTGGCGGCCGCACGCGAAATCAGCGCCACCTTATCGGCTTTGCGTAAAGCGCCGGTAGTGGAATCGTTTACCGGCCCGGCCATCCTTTCTCCGGCAGCTTCGGGTGTGTTTTTCCACGAAATTTTCGGACACCGCGTAGAAGGCGCCCGTTTGAAACAGGAAAACGACGCGCAAACATTCAAGAAAAAAGTAGGCGAATCGGTTCTTCCGAAGCATTTGTCCGTAACTTTCGATCCGACCATCAATTATTATCAAACAACTTCACTGATGGGAAACTATCATTTCGATGATGAGGGAATAATATCGCAACGGGTAGAAGTCGTGAAAAACGGCATATTGAAAAATTTCTTGATGAGTCGCACGCCGATTGAAGGATTTTTACATTCCAACGGACACGGTCGCGGCAATATCGGCAACGCTCCGGTTTCACGCCAATCGAATATGTTTGTCGAAACTACAAAAGGCTTGTCTGAAGACGAACTGTTCAAGCAATTACGCAAGGAAGCCAAATCGCAAGGCAAAAAATACGCCTATTACTTCAAGGAAGTTTCCGGCGGATTCACGAACACGAACCGCTATTCGCCTAACTCGTTTAATGTTACTCCCTTAGTGGTTTATCGCATTTATGTCGATGGCCGTCCCGACGAATTGGTACGTGGAGTGGATATGGTAGGAACACCTTTGGCGATGTTCTCGCAAATTGCCGCTTGTGGCGATAAAAGCACCGTCTTCAACGGGATTTGTGGCGCCGAATCGGGCAGCGTTCCGGTATCGTGCGTAGCTCCGGCGATGTTGGTAAAACGCATCGAAACGCAAAAGAAACCGAAAAGTCAATCGCAACCCATTCTTCTTCCGAAACCGCAAGAAGAAACCTCCAATACGAATTTATCCGATGAAAAAGTTATTTTTGAAGCGATAAAAAAAGAAGTCGACCGGAATTTGGAACAACTGAAAATGGACAACCTACAACGACCGTTCTTCATTGCCTATACGATTAGCGATGTAAAGAAAATGGATGTTGCAGCGACGTTCGGCAGCCTGATTTCGTCGGTTACGGAACGCGGTCGTTCGGGTGGATCTCGCCTTTTGATCGGCGATTATCAATGTACGGACGAGAATTTCCAAGGCACGGCCGGCGGTGGTTCGGGCTTTGACGGTTCGCCCACGCTCGACAACAATGAAAAAATCATCCGGAACACCATTTGGAAAGATTTGGATGCAATTTACAAGCGCGCTGCCGAGACTTATGAGCAAAAAACAGCGACTATCAAGCAATTGAATATTCCCGCCAAAGATTTGGAGTTGCCCGATTGGGACAAAACACCAATAGTAAAAATGACAGATCTTCCGATGAAAACGATTGATTTCACGCCCAGCCGTTACGAAGATTACGTCAAAAAAGTTTCAGCCGTTTTCAAAGATTATCCCGAAATTTTGGATTCGCAATTTTCCATTCAATTGATGCAGGCGAAAGCTTATTTTTACAACACCGAAGGTTCGGAAATCATTTATCCGCTCACTTACGCTTATCTAAACGGCGGCGTTTCGGGAAAAAATGCGGAAGGCGAAGATTTGAGCGACAGCTTCAACCATATCTACAGTACGCCCGAAGAATTTCCGAGCATAGAGCAAATGCAGGAAGAATGTCGTCAATTGGCAAAAAATCTGATTGAGGAAATCCACGCAACCAAAATGACGGATTCGTATTCGGGACCGGTTTTATTCGAACAATTGGCAGTTTCCGACTTGTTTTACAATAATTTCTTCGGTGGCGATCTTTCGCTGATAGCCAACCGCAAACCGCTCACGACCGAAGGTTTTTCCTACGGTGGCAACGGCATCGAAGAAATGATGAACAAACGCATCACGGCGCGCGAAATCACAATCGAAGATCTGACCGGAACACCGGAATATCAAGGTGTAAAATTATTGGGTTACGCTCCGGTGGATGCGCAAGGCGTGGTTCCGCCCGCAAAACTGACTATAGTCGAAAAAGGACTTTTGGTTAATTTGCTTAGCGACCGCGTTCCGAGTCCGAAAACGCCCCACTCCAACGGGCACGCATTGTTTACGATCGGTTTGTCGTCGAATCTCAACACGGGCGTCATTCGTTTGGCGGATACGCGAACCAAAGCTTATTCCGAAATGAAAAAGGAATTGCTGGAACGCGCCAAGGAAGAAGGTTACGAATATGCTTATATCGTGCGTGAAATGGCGGGTTCGAGCTATCCGTCGAAGTTGTATCAAGTGAATGTCGCCGACGGTTCGGAAAAGCGCATTCGTTCGGCCGAACTCAACAACATGGATTCGCAAATCTTTAAGAAAATCATCAACGTCTCGGATAAAGAATTGATCTACAACACGGTATCCGGTAATTTGATAACGATTATCACGCCCAATGCCATTTTGTTCGACGATATGCAAATCCAGAGCGACCGGGTGGATAATTTCCAAAAAGCGCCTTTGGTTCCGGCGCCGGAAATCGAAAAAAACGGGACGTCATTGGTCAATCCCAACAATTTATAGAAAGGCACGAAAGACGGCAAAATTATCATCGAAAACGTGCGGTACATCTCTACGAGATGCGGACATTGAGCATTGTTGAATTGCAGATTGGCGCTTTGGGGTATTGAAGCTGCCATATCGCTGTCGATTAATAACCCCAATCGCTTCGCTTCATTGGGGGTTATTAACATTCAGACCTGCGGTCTGTCGCCTCTGCTAAACCCTGTGTTTAGGGGCTGAATCTTTTTTTGGGGTGCTATTGTTGTAAGTACAGGGATAATAATGTGTAAATCAGATGTCTCGACTTCGCTCCGCTCCGCTCGACATGACGCGCTTCCCTTGTGAGTGATGAGTGAACAGTCTGTCTTTGCGTTCCTTGCGTATTTTCTTTGCGAACTTTGCGGTAAAAAATATTTAACCGCAAGGGACGCAAAGGTTTCGCAAAGAACGCTAGTTTTAATAAAGGCTTCGCTTCTGCTTAACACAGGGTTTTGCAACTGAGCCGTAATTTCCCGACTATCTCGCACTAAGCCTGATAACAGTATAAAATCAATACCGTTTCAAAACCACCAACTACGGTAATTACCATGAAATTATTTAAATACTAATCGCTTCAAACATCTTTCGATAAATTCCTGCTTTGCTTTCCAATTTAAGAGGATAGGCGCGGGATGACGACGGCATTCGATAAAATCGCATCGATCGTTGATCATGAAAAAACGCGATGGATTCGCCCATTTTCGGCTCTTCGATGTCGAATTGCCGAATCAAAATGTCGGTGGCTTTTTGTCCGGTTGTAACGATTGTTGTGCAGTGAGGAATCCGGTTGAGCAGGTCTTTGATATTGGTCGATTTCACGATTTCTAAAAATTTGTCCGAAGCGTTATCGTTGAGGCGACGGATAATAGTAGCTGTGTCGAAAAGAGCTATTTTCTTTTGAATCAGAAAGTTGATGATAGATTCGCGGCAAAAGGCTTTTTGGGCTTCGTTCAGAAAATAATTTTTGTCGTTGAAAAAGATGATGCCCATGATGCGCCACATGTCGTTGTTGAAGTTCGGATAGTAAAAATCCATCACCCAACGTTTCTTTTGGGGTGGAAAACTGCCCAACATCAGCAATTTAGCCTCTTCAGGCAAAAAAGGTTGCAAGGGATGAATTTCTTCGGATGTCATGTTTAGAATTGTGAATTACGAATACAAAGATAGGTAATTTCAACTAAAATCACTATTTTTGCTCCTCATATAAAATATAATATAATATAATTAAAATGATAGATTTTTCGACTGTACGGAACAAGTTTTTTCTGTTTTTTCTGTTTTTTACACCCTCTACCGTTTTCACTCAAACGCAACCGCATTTATACAAAAATGCCGATAAAAAGGCGATGAATCAATGGGTGGACTCGGTTTTTACAAGCCTGACTATGGATGAAAAAATCGGGCAACTTTTTATGTTAATCGTCGATCCTTCGCCTTCGTGGAATCCGCGCGTTTTGAAAAATATCAAGGAACAGAGAATCGGCGGAATCTGTTTTTCCGG
This sequence comes from Candidatus Symbiothrix sp., assembly GCA_031270925.1. Taxonomy (GTDB): domain Bacteria; phylum Bacteroidota; class Bacteroidia; order Bacteroidales; family Azobacteroidaceae; genus Azobacteroides. Next base: position 3,328 of record JAISWY010000204.1, on the reverse strand, counting down.
CGGAAAATTGTCGGAACAGGCCAACAGTTTGAATCTCTATCAATCCGAAAGTCGCATTCCTTTGTTTGTGTCGGCCGATGCAGAATGGGGTTTGGCGATGCGCTTGAAGCAGGATACACCCCGTTTTCCGAAAAATATGATGTTGGGCGCCATTCAAAACAACGATTTGTTGCGATTGTACGGCGAAGAAATTGGGCGCGAATGTCGCGAAATGGGCATTCAAATCAATTTTGCGCCGGTGGTGGACATCAACAGCAATCCGGTAAATCCAGTTATCGGCATGCGCTCGTTCGGCGAAAACCGGCAAGATGTGCTTGAAAAAGCTTTGGCTTATTCGCGCGGCGTAGAAAAAATGAGCGTGATGACTGTCGCCAAACATTTTCCGGGACATGGCGATACTTCCACCGATTCGCATTATACTTTGCCGCAAATTGATCATGACCGGAATCGCCTCGATTCCATCGAGCTTTTTCCGTTTCGGGAATTTATTCGTTCGGGCTTTTCAGGTGTGATGACCGGTCATTTATCGGTTCCGGCTTTGGATAATACAACTCAATTGCCTTCTTCGCTTTCTCCGGTTATTGTCAATCGCTTATTGTCCGATGAAATGGGTTTTCAAGGATTAAAATTTACCGATGCTTTGCGAATGAAAGGCGCCATAACCCATCGCAACGCCTGCGTGGAATCGATTTTGGCCGGAAACGATGTTTTGCTGTCGCCCGATAACCCGAACGAATCGTTGCTTGCTGTGAAAAAAGCCGTTGAAATGGGTGTAATTTCCATGCAGACGATCGAAGAAAAATGCCGGAAAATTCTTTGTTACAAATTTATTACCGGATTAAATCGTTATAGGAAGATTCAAACAAAAGGATTGAGCGCACGAATCAATACATCCGAAGCCGATTGGCTGAATCAAAAATTGAACGAAGAGGCGATTACTTTATTGAAAAATACCGATGAATTGGTTCCTTTGAAACAATTGGAACGAAAAATCGCCGTAGTTTCTTTGGGCGCTGGCGCCGACAATTCCTTTCAATCGACTTTGAAATTGTATAAATCGTTCGATTTCTTTCAAGCTGACGCTGGAAAAATTGCCGAAATCATCGGAAAATTAAATAATTACAATGTGATTATATGCGCCGTTCATTCCGAAAAAATTACCGATTTCATCGCATTGCAAACTTTGGCGAAGCAAAAAGAAGTACATCTGTGCTTTTTTGCCTCACCCTATTTCCTTACACAATATAAAACATCGATTTCATCGGCAACATCGGTTATTTTGGCTTATGAAAATACGACTTATGCGCAAAAGGCTGCGGCCGAAGTATTGATGGGCGGAATCGCTGCCAAAGGCAAACTTCCTGTTACGATCGACGGCTTGTTTCTTTACGGAACCGGATTTTCGACCGAAAAAGTACGCTTGTCGTATCAACACCCGCGCGAAGCGGGAATGTCGGAGTTTGCTTTGAGCCGGATTGATGGTATTGTCAAGGAAGGTATTGAAAATAAGGCATTTCCGGGCTGTCAGATTTTGGTGGCGAAAGATGGCGTTGTGGTTTATAATCGCTCGTTCGGCTTTTTCGATTATGCTGGTACGCATCCGGTAAAAAACAGCGATTTATACGATTTGGCTTCGATAACCAAAGCTACGGCGACACTCTCGGCCGTGATGAACCTGTATGATACGAAAAAGTTGAAGTTGGGCAACCCGCTTTCGCATTATGTCCCGATATTGAAAAATACCGATAAGGCAAATATTACCATTCAAAAGGCTCTTTTCCATGAAACCGGATTAGAGCCTTTTTTACCGCTTTATCTCGAATTGATCGACACAACGAGTTACAACGGCCGCCTTTTTTCCAACAAGCGCGATGCCGTTTACCGGATTTTGTACGATAAAAATACTTTCATCCGTTCCGATTTTAAATTTCGCGCCGATCGTGTTTCTTCCAAACCCAAGGAAGGCATCCGAAAAAAAATAGCCGAAAACATCTATCTTTCCGATCAATTCGACCAAATTATACTACAACAAATAGCGGAATTGAAAGTGAAAAAACCGAACCACTACCGTTACAGCGACCTTAATTTCATGCTGCTGAAAGAAGCGGTAGAAAATATTTCCGGACAAAGTTTGGATGTGTTTGTAAAGCGTCATTTTTTCGATCGATTGGGCGCTTCTTCCACAACCTTCCTGCCGTTGAAGCATTTTGACAAATCAGTCATCGCACCCACCGAAAACGACGAATTTCTGCGAAATCAAATCATTATCGGTTATCCTCACGATGAAGCAGCCGCTTTTATGGGAGGTGTTTCGGGTAATGCCGGCTTGTTCTCCAATGCCAACGATTTGGCAAAATTACTACAATTGTATTTGAATCTCGGAACGTATGGAAGCGAACGGTTTCTTTCGATGAATACGGTTAAATTGTTCACACAAACGAAAAGTCCCAACAGTCGCCGCGGACTCGGATTCGACAAACCCGACAAGCAAAAAGAAACCGGAACCACAAGCGAGAAAGCGCCCGGCAGCGTTTACGGCCACACCGGTTATACCGGTACCTGTTTTTGGGTCGATCCGGACAATCAATTGATTTATATCTTTTTATCGAATCGGGTGTATCCTTCGCGCACACATACGCAGTTGATGGGATTGAATATTCGGCCGCGGATTCAGGATGTTATTTATGAGGCGATTAGGCAGTAGAACGTTATAACAATCCCGCCATATCATTCTCCACTTTCACATCAGCCGTATGCAGCACGTAAGACTCGGCAAGCATAGGAGAGATGTTATGCCGATTGATAATGACCGGCTTCGCAATTAATAAAGTCTATCTCCATTCTGTCTTCGGCTACTGTCCATACGACTGGTTGAAATCCACAAGAATAAGATTTTATTTCGGAACCTCGGATCGGTGATTTGTACGGTTTTTAAGTTTAGCGGACAGCAATAAAAGTAAAAAATTTAACCAGTCTCTCACTTTCAATCATTTTTATTATCGTTTTCATTGCATGCGCTTGGAAATCGTAAGATTATTATATAATTTTGCAAAAAATAATTCTTTTGTGGAAGGGAAGATATTGATTTTGGGAAAACTTACTAATTCATGAATAATCCTGCGTCCGATATTTATTTTGTTAATGTTGCGAAAACCGTCGCAATAGCATTTGTAGCTTTGGCTCATCTTGAATTGACGGAAAATCTCGCCTCGTTTATCAACAGTTTTCGTATGCCGTTTTTCTTTTTTATTTCCGGATATTTGCTTAAAATAGATAATGTTGTATTCATTGATTTTGTTCGTAAAAAATTTCGTTCCCTGCTTATTCC
>JAISWY010000254.1 GCA_031270925.1 Candidatus Symbiothrix sp. | reverse complement strand
TATACCACTTGGAATCAAGGATATAACTACCGCAACGATGGTGTGGATATTCAAGGATGCAACGACGCACAACCACGCAACGGTTATTCCGTGGCTTGGATCGAAGACGGCGAATGGCTGAATTACACCTTCGCATCGCCGGAAGAAAAATCCTACACCTTGCAAATACGCTACGCCAGCGCATCGGGCGGCGGCCAAATTTACGTGGAAGTGAACGGCAAACGCGCCTCGAAAACCATTGACGTACCCGCAACCGGCGATTGGAATACATGGAGTTCGGTTTTTATTCCCAATCTCATTCTCCCGCAAGGAACCGTCAACCTGAAACTGGTGTTTGAAAAAGGTGGTTTCAACCTCAACTGGTTCAATCTAACGCGCGGAAAAGAAGTGGGCTTCGACTTGGTTTTTGCCAATACGCACCACACCGACGACGAAGTGCAACTCAATTTCAGCAAGGAAATCACTTCGTTTACGCAAAATTCATTTGCCGCATTTGTGAATGGCGAAACCGTCAATATCCGCCGGGTAAGGTCGGATGTTTCGGACAAGAAGAAATTGTTTTTGGCTTTGGACAAAGAAGTTACTGATTACGACCAATTGCACGTTTCGTATATCTTGGCCGGCGGCTGTATGAACGGCGATATGGAAGTTAGCGCCTTTAACTATTTTCCGGTGGACAATACAATGGCAACTTTGTACCGCATCCCTTGCCGCGTGGAAGCCGAAGATTATTTGAACGTTAATAATTTCACTTTTCAAGCCTGCGAAGATGACGGTGGCGGACAAAACGCCGGCTACACTTCTTCGGGCAGCTATTTGGATTTTTTCGTTTACGCCCAATATGCGGGTAAACATCATATCGACGTGCGGGTGGCTGTGAATGCCTCTTCGCGTATCCGTTTGATGGATGTTACCTCCGGCGAATCCGCTTCCTTGGGAGACCTGACATTGAATGTTACGGGCGGATGGCAGAATTGGGCGACACAATCCGCCGAAATTTCCCTGCGCAAAGGCAAAAATATCTTACGGTTTTTTGCTGTCGGTGCAGGCTTTAATTTGAATTGGATCGAGTTGATGGAAATACCCGGCGCAGGCATCGCATCGCCCGAATCGGGAGATTGCATGGTGTATGCCGAATCCGGCGAAATTAGGGTGAAATTGCCGTCGGTTCCCGGACAAACGAAAACCGTGTTGTTCGATTTGTCGGGCAAACCGTGCTTACAAGCCGCACAATCGCATACCGACAAAATCGAAATTAACACATCGAGCTTGCCGCAAGGCCTGTATCTGATGCAAATCTCAACCGATCAATCGGTTTACACTCGTAAAATCGTTTTGAAATAAAAAATTTAAAAATCTAATATTTAATTATTTTTATGAAAAGAAAAACAATCGGATTTTTGCTGATGCTCTTCCTTTTTTCGGTGGGAACAGCCTCGGCGCAAACAGGAATCGTGAAAGGAACGGTTGTCGATTCCGAAGGTACGCCTTTGCCCGGCGTTACAGTGCAGGTAAAGGGGAAAAGCAACGGAGCGGCTACATCCATCGACGGAAAGTATGCACTCACGAATGTGTCGTCGAACGACGAACTCGAATTTATTTACTTGGGGTTTGAAAAGCAGACTATCAAAGTAGGGAATCAAAAGGAAATTGATGTGATTATGAGTGAAGACGCTACCGAACTGGAAGAGGTTACGGTGGTGGCCTTTCAAAAGCAGAAAAAGGAAAGTGTGATTGCTTCCGTAACAACTATTAACCCGAAAGATTTGAGAGTGCCTTCATCCAACTTAACAACGGCTTTCGCCGGAAAATTAGCGGGTGTGATTGCCTATCAACGGTCGGGAGAACCGGGACAGGATAATGCCGATTTTTTTATTCGCGGAGTATCTCAGTATGGCGCAGGCAAAACGGATCCTCTGATTTTGATCGACGGCTTGGAAGTTACCAAAGAAGATTTGGCGCGCTTGGAACCCGATAACGTAGCTTCTTTTTCGATTATGAAAGATGCCTCTGCCGCCGCTCTGTATGGTGCAAGAGGTGGTAATGGCGTTATTTTGGTAACAACTAAAACAGGTTCAAAAGGGAAAATGTCTATTTCGGTACGCGCCGAAACGCAAATATCCACTCCAACCAAAATCAATCAATTCTTGGATGGTGTTACTTATATGGAAATGTATAACGAAGCGCAACGGATGCGTAACCCGAACGAAAGTCTGGAATACAGCAAGGAAAAAATAGAAGCTACGCGCCGGGGCGAAAATCCCGATATTTATCCCAATGTAGATTGGTATAAAGAATTGTTTTCCGATTATGCGCAAAATTACAAACTAAATGTTAGTGCGACAGGCGGCGGCGAAGTGGCGCAATACTATTTGTCGGTGGCTTATACCAACGAAAACGGCGTATTAAAAGTAGATCCTTTGAATAATTTTAATAACAATATCGCTATTCAACGCTTTAATATTCGCGGTAATGTGAATTTTAATTTTACGAAAACCACCAAAGCGGCTTTGAAAATGTATCAGTTATACGATATTTATAATGGGCCGGCGGGAGAAGCTAAGGATATTTTTAATGCTGTTATGTGGGCTAATCCGGTAGATTTTCCCAAAACATATAATAAAAACGCCGATTATGCCAAAGAATTTTTCTATGCAAAACATACTTTGTTCGGAAATGTAATGGATAGCGGCAGAGGCGTAAATCCTTATGCACAAATGGTTAGCGGATACAAAGACCGTTTTTCATCCACCAATCAGGCGCAATTTTCGGTGGAACAGGATTTGGGTATGCTTACATCCGGACTGAAATTGAGAGCATTGGTGGCAACCAATGTGTTTGCCCGTAATACTACATCTCGCTCTTTTGCTCCATTCTATTATGCGATGATCACAGAGGAAACGCAAATGGGAAGCATGCATCACTTGGCATTTGCAAACAAAGGCGGCTCCGAAATGCTGGCTTCGCCCAATATTGA
>JAISWY010000073.1 GCA_031270925.1 Candidatus Symbiothrix sp. | reverse complement strand
GCGGACTTGTTAAATACATTGAAAAAGCCAATAGCACCTCAAAAAAAGAATTAACCAATATTTTTCAATAAAATCTACAACATAAACACTATCTTTGCACTCAAAAAAACGATGAAACTCTCTCCCGAATCAATATTGGAAGCACTGTCGAAAGTGCGTTATCCCGGTAACGGAAAAAATTTAGTGGAAGCCGGAATGATCGCCGGCGATTGGCAGATCGAAGGGAGGAAAGTCGTTTTTTCAATTGTATTCGACAAGCCGAACGATCCGTTTATCAAGTCGGTAATCAAGGCGGCCGAAACAGCGATTCTGACTTTTGTCGATCCTGAAATTGAAATCAAAGGCAATATTCGAGCCTTAACTACGCCGGTTCCTCCTCCCGAACCGAAGAATTTATTGCCGGAAGTCAAAAATATCATTGCCGTTGCGTCGGGCAAAGGCGGCGTGGGGAAGAGTACCGTTTCGGTCAATTTGGCCGTCGCATTGGCGCAACTCGGTTACCGCGTGGGCTTGTTGGACGCCGATATTTTCGGCCCCAGTATTCCGAAAATGTTTGGAGAAGAAGACGCCCATCCGTATTCCGAAAATATTGACGGGCGAAATTGGATTATTCCCATCGAGAAATACGGCGTGAAAATCCTTTCCATCGGCTTTTTTGTGGCAAAAGGAAGCGCGGTGGCGTGGCGTGGAAGCATGGCCGGCAACGCATTGAAACAATTGATTTCGGATACGAATTGGGGCGAATTGGATTATTTTATTTTAGATTTACCGCCCGGAACGAGCGATATTCAACTCTCTTTGATTCAATTTTTATCGCTGACCGGCGCTATTATTGTTACCACGCCGCAGGAAGTTGCTTTGGCCGACGCACGCAAAGGCATCGATTTGTTTCGTAACGAAAAAGTGAAAGTTCCCATTTTGGGATTGGTTGAAAATATGGCTTGGTTCACGCCGGCCGAGTTACCGGAGAACAAATATTATATTTTCGGAAAAGACGGCGGGAAGCGTTTGGCTGAAGAATTGGGTATTCCGCTTTTGGGCGAGATTCCGATGGTGCAGGGGATTTGCGAGAGTGGCGACAGCGGGTTGCCGGTGGCTTTGAGTGAAGATTCGCTTATGAAGCCGGCGTTTCGAGGTTTGGCGGAACGGCTAGTTAAGAGTTCATACAAAAATGGGGCAATGTAAAAAAACATAACAATACTTTTGGTGGTAATCACTACCTTTGTCGTTCTTATATAAAAAATGATAAAAAGAAAAATACCGATGCAGCAGTTATTGGAACGTTATTTTTACGGAGAACTCAACGAGAATGAAAAAACGGCGTTTTTTTCCGCTGTCGAAAAAGATGCGGAATTGAAGGCCGATTTCATTCGATTACAAAATATCAAGGGATTGACAATCGTCGCATCGTCGCATACCGCCGGTTCGGAAGAAGCGGAAACCTCATTAAGGCGATTTTATGCCGGTATCCGGATGATGCGACGACAATGGCGTCTGCAATCGTTCTATCGCTATGCTGCGATTATCGTTGTGGCCGTTTTGTGTACGTTTGTTACCGTTCGCTATTTCGTCGCCGGAAACGATACCTTATACAGCGAAATTGTTGTTCCGGTCGGCCAGCGTGTCAATATTACCTTGACCGACGGAAGCAAGGTCTGTCTCAATTCCCGCAGCCGGATACGGATTCCCAAGTCGTTCAATTCCCGTAACCGAAAAGTGTATTTGGACGGCGAAGCCTGTTTCGAGGTGGTCAAAGCGCAAGGTAAACCGTTTACGGTTGAAACAAGCCGCTACAACGTGCGCGTGCTGGGAACCAAGTTCAATGTGATTAATTATTCCGAAATGCCGATGTTTGAAACAACTTTGATCGAAGGATCGGTCGAAGTATCGAATGCCGGCAAAGGCGAAAATATCCGCTTGTCGCCCGACGAACAGGTGCGATTGACCGACAAAGGCCTGCAAAAAATTGCAATTGACGCCGAAGATCAAACGTTGTGGACTAACGGCGTTTTCGCTTTCGATTCGCAACCGTTTTCCGAAATCATTAAGCGCATCGAATTGTATTACGATGTGAAATTTATCATCCAAAACACCAAAGCCCTCGACATCGTCTATACCGGCAAATTCAAATCCTCCGATTCGGCAGAACAAATCATCAATGCCATCCATCAAACCAACAAATTCAATTATCGGATGAGTTTGGATAATAAAATTATTTATATTCAATGAATTAGTTCTTTATGCGTTCTTCGGCCTCTTTTAATCTAATACTGCTCGCGGCAATGCTGATTGTCGCCGGTCGAAGTGTAGCCTTAACGCATCCGGTTTTCGATAAATTGATTACCATTCAAAAAGACAATGCTTCCGTGAGTGAAATATTCCGCGAAATCGAAAAACAAACCGGTTATTTTTTCGTTTTTTCCAAAGAAGATGTGAATCCCAAACGGAAAATCGACTTGAATGTGAAGAACGAGCCTTTGGAAACGGCGCTACAAAAATGCTGTGCGGCCTTGCAATTGATTTATGTTCTGTCGGGTAACAATATTATTCTCAAACAGCAGCAAGATGCCGAATTATTGGAAAATTCATCGCAACTTTCTGTTTTACATACGATTAGCGGAAAAATATCGGATCCCGACAAGCATGCGCTCGCAGGTGTATTGGTTTTTGAAAAAGGAAAAACCGACAATGCCGTATTTACCGATTCGGAAGGGAATTTTACACTTATTTTGCCTCCAACGGCTTCCATATCCGTTCATTACCTCGGATTGGCCGACCGTACCATTCCCGTACAGGGAAAACGTTTCCTTTCGATTGTGATGGAAACCGATACAAAAATGATAGACGAAATTGTGGTGGTCGGCTACGGCACACAACGGCGGATGTTGATTACCGGCTCGGTGGCTTCGGTTGCCGGTAAAATATTGGTGCAAGCGCAACGTCCCGACCTGACGAATACTTTGGCGGGCAACTTGTCGGGTGTCAGAGGCATTCAACGCAGCGGTCGCCCCGGATACGACGGCAGTCAGATCGATATTCGCGGCTATGGCGATGAGATATTGGTTATCGTGGACGGAATAGAACGCCCTTTCTCCCAAATTGACCCCAACGAAATCGAATCGGTTTCGGTCTTGAAAGACGCTTCAGCAGCGGTGTATGGCATCCGTGGCGCTAACGGCGCATTGCTTATTAGCACGAAAAAAGGTCAAGAATCGCGTGCAAAAATCGCTTATCATTTTAATTGCGCCTTGCAAAACATTACCCGCTATCCGGCTTATATGAATGTGTGGGATTACATGAACAGCTACAACGAAGCCTGCCTCAATTTGTCGCACCAAGGCCAGACGCCTGCATTCTCGCCCGGCGATATAGCTGCCGCCGAAAATACCGACTGGCAAAAAACCGTATTGAAAGACGTGGCGCCAATGCAACAACACAACCTGAATATCAGTGGTGGAACCCGCGAAACCAAATATTTTTTCTCCTTGGGTTATTTGAATCAGGATGGAATTTTGAAAACCAAAGATAATTTTCAGCGTTTCAACTTGCGTTCGAATATCGGTACAACCATTGCCGACCATTGGAAAGCGGATCTGCAAATCGGCGGAAGAAGGGAAGTGCGTGATGCTCCTGCCACCGTTTCGGGTGGAGGAAGCGAGGATAATTTTTCGCAGGGCATTTTTAAAAATTTGGTTATGGCGCTGCCTTATAAATCCGTTTACGCCAATAACAATTCGTTGTATTATAACGATTTGGGAAGCGAACCCAATCCCATGGCCTTGCTCGACCGCAACCTGGTCGGAACCGATGAAAGAATTTATGAGGAATGGAACGGCCAGTTTGCCTTGAACTACAACCTGCCCTTTGTCGAAGGCTTGGCTTTGAAAGCGCAACTCGCTTACGACCGGCAAAACGCCACGCAGCATATTTTCAAAAAAGCCTGTTCGGAATATACTTACAATCCGATTGCGGATTTTTATGAAGCCGTTCCGCTCACGCAGACCACCGTCAAAACCGAAAATCTGGCTCAGAATACTATTTTTACCCAACAATATTCCCTTCATTACGATCATGCTTTTTCAAAACATCATTTAACGGGCTTGTTGCTGTTGGAAAACCGTCGTTTCGGCCATCACAACAGTTTGATTTCGGGTGAATTTACGCTGTCGTCCATTCCCGAACTGGACGCCGCCATCAATAAAACCATCGGCGGGAGCTCGTATCAAACGGCAACGATGGGAATCATTGGCCGTTTCCATTACGGTTTTGCCGATAAATATTTTATGGAATACAGTTTCCGGAACGATGGAGTAAGTAAATTCCTGAAAAACGACCGTTGGGTTTTTACCCAAAGTCTTTCGGCCGGATGGCTGATTTCGGAAGAAAAAGCCGTGAAGGAAAACGCTCCCTGGCTCGATAACCTGAAAATCAGGGCTTCTTACGGTGTTTTTCCGCTGGCTTCCGATTTGAATGAATATTATTTCCTGTCGGGTTATAATTATCCCGGAAAAGACGTTTTCGGTTCTCCACTGTATTTCGTGCAGGGCGAAAATAATTTGGTTTTGGCCGCTACCGACCGGGGATTGATTAACCCGTATCTGACTTGGGAAAAAGTGAAAGTTTCCAATATCGGGGGAAATATCGCTTTGTGGCGCGAAAAACTTTATACCGAATGGGATTTGTTTTACCGGATGCATTCCGGAATGTATGCCACGCGAGCCTCTTCCCTGCCGACTTCTTTCGGAGCCGAAATGCCCGACGAAAACCTGAACAGCGAAAGCGATCGCGGCTTCGAATGGATTGTCGGTTCCAAACAACGCATCGGTAGTGTGCTGCTCGACACAAGAGCCTCGTTTTCTTACGCACGCAAAAAGCGGGAATACCAGGAATTGGCCGAAGCCGGAAACCGATATGCCTATTGGGAATCGCGATACAGGGAAGACAACGGCCACATCTCGAAAAATCCCTATCGCTGGGACAATATCTCTTTCGGCTACGAAGCTTTGGGGCAATTCCAAAACTTTGAAGAAATCCTGCATTCGCCCATTCAAGACGGACAAGGCAATACAACGCTTTTGCCCGGCGATATTAAATACCGCGATTTGAACAACGACGGTGTTATCAATCAGTTAGACATTGCGCCGATCGGACGGAGCGACCGTCCCGAAATCTTTTTCGGACTCAATGTCTCGGCTGCATGGAAAAATTTCGATTGCACGCTCTTCTTTCAGGGGGCAGCCAATTATACCTACTATTTCAATTACAAAGAAGCCTTTGCGCAGGGCGGCGTCGGCAATGCTTATGCGATGTACAACGACCGCTGGCATCGCGCCGATGCGAACGATCCCAACAGTGAATGGATTCCGGGGCGTTTTCCGGCTTTGCGCGTCGAAGGATACGGCGGTAATTCGCAGCCTTCCACCTTTTGGAATATGGCCACGTCTTACTTGCGTTTGAAAACCGTCGATTTGGGATATTCTTTGCCGCCGGCTTTGATATCGAAAGCGGGGATTCAAACTTGCCGCGTGTATGTCGGCGCTTATAACCTGCTGACATTTACGCGAAAAGACTTGAAAGATGTCGATCCGGAAGGTGCATTGGGGGCCGGAATGTATTATCCACAAATGAAAACCATTAATTTCGGAATCAATGTCGGGTTTTAAATGGAAATATAATTGGATGATTGGATGGCTGGGAATATTGGTCTTCTCAGCCTGTAGCGATTTTTTCGATCTCCGGCCGACCAATTATATCGACGATGAAAATGCGTGGAGCGATCCGCAAACAGTCAATGCTATTCTGGCCGATCTCTATGCCCGCATCAATTACGAGGATTTCGATTATTACGAAGGTTTTTGGGTGTATTCGCAACTCAATTTGAGTTCGGCTTCCGACGAAAGCTATCCGTCGTGGCAACAGGGCGAGTTTGGTCTTGGCGGAAAAACGCAAGTTATTTACGGCGATTCGTGGTTTTATCATTGGCCTTACGATCAGATACGGAATTGTAATTCGATGCTTCAAAAGCTCAATGCGGCGAATATTCCATCCGAACAAAAGGAATTGATTCGCGCCGAAGTCCGCTTTGTCTGTGCGTATCATTATTTTCTGTTGGTTAAACGTTTCGGCGGTGTTCCTTTGATTATGGAAGCGCAGGAATATAATCCCGACCGGCCGGATGATTTGGAAGTTGCCCGCGACAAGGAACAAACCATTTACGATTTTATCCTTTCGGAAATGGACGATATTGTGCCGGTCTTGCCTGTAAAACGTTCTGTTATAGATCGAAACCGTGTTTCGCGCTATGCCGCTTTCGCCTTGAAATCGCGCGCCGCCTTGTATGCCGCCTCCATCGCTCAATATGGAAAAACAGAACCGATGGGATTAACCGGTATCGCCGCCGATGCTAAACCGTATTGGTTGGCCGCTTCCGTTGCCGCCGATTCGGTTATCAGATCCGGTCAATATGCTTTGTATCAGCAATATGACGATAAAACAGAAAACTACAATCGTCTTTTCCTTGATAAAAACAACAACGAATATATCTGGTCGAAAGAATATCATTTGCCTGAAGCGGGACACAGTTTCGATCATAGCACCACGCCTTACAGCTTTACCGGCGGCTACGGTTGCGGCATGACGCCAACGCTCGAAATGGTGGAAGCCTATGAATATACCGATGGTTCGGATGGTAAATTGCAGACTTACGACGCCGATACGAAAAACTTTATCGAGTATGAGAATCCCTTGGATTTGTTTACCGGAAAAGACCCGCGCCTGTTCGCTTCCGTTTATTTGCCGATGTCGAAATTCAAAGACGGAATCGTTGAAATCCGTCGCGGCATTTACTATAAATCGAACGATTCGTTTCGTTTGGCGCCTCATTTGGAATATAAAGCGCTTCTGGCCGATGGCTCGCTGATTTATTTGGCTGGAAAAGATGGTATCATTCCCTTACAAGATCCATCCAAAACCGGTTTTTATCAGAAAAAATTTTATGATGAGCGACGGAGCGATTTTTCCGAAGGTAAATCCGACCAAACATGGCCGGTATTCCGCTTGGCCGAAATGTATCTCAATAAAGCTGAAGCCGAAATGGAATTAGGACATACGGTCAATGCCGTAGATGCTTTGAACCGGATACGCGAACGCGCCGGAATTAAACAACTGTCGCAAAACGAAATAACGCTGAACCGAATACGCAACGAACGCCGTATTGAGTTGGCTTTTGAAAACCATCGCTTTTGGGATTTGCGTCGCTGGCGGATTGCTACGAGCGACGAATCAGGCAAAGGGGTCTTGAATCCCTTGAAACCCACAGCGCTTTGGCCTTGTATTGTGTATGAAAACGGCGCCTATATTTTTATGACCGTCAGCGGTTCG
>JAISWY010000252.1 GCA_031270925.1 Candidatus Symbiothrix sp. | reverse complement strand
AAAAGGTGCGCTATCCCAACAAACGGGCAACTCCTACGGAGTATGGGAGAGGTGAGCGCTTCCACTACCCCCAGATAAATCTGGGGGTTATTCACAGGAAACACCGGAGGTGTTTCCACCCGCACGTCTTTCGCTCTCGTTAATAGCACCTCAAAAAAAGAATTAACCATTTTTATGCGTTTGTGTATAATTGAGAATTTTATGCTAACTTTGTGCCGATATACAAATTATGCGATACAAATTTTCAAATAAATCGATACTCACTTGTATTGTTCTGTCTGTTGCGGAATGTGTTTCCGCCGTCGGCCAAACAAGCGTATCGTATAAATTACCGGTTTTCAATTGAAGAAAATATACACCTCTGACCAAATCGGATATATACACGATGCTATCGTAACAGCCCGGCGATTTGACCAAACTTCCCGAAGCGTTGTAAATGCCTTTAATTTCGGTTGACGCTTGCCGTCTTTCAATGTTCAAAACGTTTTTTGCCGGATTAGGGTAGATTCGACAATCGTTTTTTTTAACAACATTCTTGATAGCGACAGTCGAGTCGAGCAGTATTGCAATGCCCACGTCGATGTATTGTCCGCCTTTGGTTTGATGACAAGTTACCGCCAACGAGTTTTCGCCACCCACAATCAAAGCGGCTTTGGCTGCCGCTGAGATGTCGTAAAAAGAATAACTGCCCGTATAACCCGAAAGGTCGAGCGCCAAAACACCATTAATATATATTTTACAATTTTCGTCGTGATGCACTTTCAACATCGGTGTACCGCTTTCGAGGACGCCGATGGGCAGAGTAAATGTGCGGCGCAGCCAGATGTCGTTGCTTTCCCATTCCGTTCCAATGTGCGAACCGGGCGTAGTTGAAGTTCCAAAACCACCTTCTCCTGTTGTCCAAGCCGAATCGTCAAAGGTTTTTAAAAACCAGTTTCCGGCGGGTTTTGTGGTAGTATAACGCCACGTTTGCGGCGCTTCCTCCGAAGTAGGAAGAAACTCATTATAGTATTTTTCTTCATTGATAATACGCTGATTAACAGCATAAAAATCGGCAGCGTTGCCTTTAATGACTTTGCGGTCGTAAGTCATCAAGCCATTTAATTCCATTTCCACATCGGTAATTTCGGTATAAACGGCGGCACACAGGCCTTTGTTGTTTTTGTAATAAATCAGCGATTCGGCATTGAATGTATATCCTGCCAGCAAGGCTTCATAACTGTCCACTGTACTGTAAGGATTGCCCAACTCCCAATAATGCCCCTGTTCTTCGTAACCGATACCGCCATATTCGCCGCACACCAGCGCTTGCGAATGATTGAAATGTACCGGTGGACTTGGAGGCGAAGCATAATTGTGGTAATCGCGAATATCGGTAGGCCCGTTGTCGTAACGCCCGTCTCCTCCACTATTTATATTTACAAGCCGAGAGTTGTCCCATTTCTTTATTTGTAACACAACGTTATTACTGTTGTCGTTTTCGTCGATATGCGAACCTTGAAACTCGTTAAACGATACCCACGACACGATGCTGGGCGCATTCCAATGCGTGCGTATCATTTTTTCCAATTCGTTGATGTAAGCGGCGTCTTCACGCGGAGGCACCCTGCGTTTACCTCCCTGTCCGTCGTCGCAATCGGTGCAAATGTAGGAGTTCATCGAGGGCATATCCTGCCAAATCAACATTCCGAGTTTGTCGGCCCAATAATACCATCGTTGCGGCTCAACTTTGATATGCTTGCGTATCATATTGAAACCGAACTCTTTGGTTTTTTCTATATCGAAACGCAAGGCCTCGTCGGTGGGTGCAGTATAGATTCCATCCGGCCAAAATCCTTGGTCGAGTGGTCCCATTTGGAAAACAAATTCATTGTTGAGCATCATTCGCTGGTAGCCATCAATCATCTGCTTTGATATTTTTCGCATACCGAAATAAGTTGAAACAGAGTCGATTGCTTCCGTTCCATTGAGAAGAACCACTTTCATATCGTAGAGGAAAGGACTGTCCGGCGACCAAAGTTTCAGCGGTTGCGGAATATTCAAATCTGCGCCGTTAGTTGCATTAATATTGATTTTTTCCAATTCGGCTATTTTCGTGCCGTTGTCGTAAATTTGAAAACGATAGGTCAATGAGCGAGGGTTGATATATGTTCCACTTTGGGTCGGATAAAATTTCAAAGTAGCGTTATCAATATTCGGTACCATGCGGAAAGCGTCGATATAGGTTTGCGGCACAGCTTCGAGCCAAACGGTTTGCCAAATACCGGTGGTGCAAGTGTACATGATGCCGCCGGGATAAAGCGTTTGTTTTCCGCGAGGATAGCCTTTGAGGTCGGTCGGATCGCTTACTCTCACGGCAATATCCTGTGTTCCACTCCCTGCCACTTTCTCGGTAATGTCGATAGAAAAGGGGTCGTATCCGCCTTGGTGCGTTCCGACGCTTTCGCCGTTGATGAATATTTCGCAGGAATAATCAACGGCTCCGAAATGAAGCAAAACACGTTGTCCCGTCCAAGCGGCCGGCACGCTAAACGAGCGACGGTACCACACATGTTCGTAGTGTTCCATGATGCCCGAAAGAGCGGATTCTACGGGAAAGGGAACGAGAATCTCCCGCGAGAGATTGCCTGCGGGCAAAGTTTCCGTTGCGCTTGCAGCCGGTTGGAATTGCCAGATTCCGTTCAGATTCAGCCATTTTTCTCGTTCCATTTGCGGGCGTGGATATTCGGGCAGAATCGGGTCTGTCGGTTGAAGATTTTCGCCCCAAACGGTCATCAATCGGGCTGTTTTTTTCTCGTAGGGCGTTTGTGCATAAATAGCGGATGAAAAAAGCGCTACAATGCACATCAGAAACAAGCTTTGAATTTTTTTGTGTTTTGAAATCATTTTTTTTGTGTTTTTGTTTGCTTTGCTCCTTGCGTTCTAACAAAAGAGCGCAAGGACTGATTTTTCAACTTTTTTCAGACTTGCCGAGCCGAAAACCCGACAAGTCCTCAAAAAGCCTTCTTTATAAAATTATTGTTATCGATTAATAATTTTCATTGCTTTTACATGGCCGCTTTGAGCTGATTTCACAATGTAAATGCCACGCGGAAGAACAAGGGTTTGTGTTCCGTCCACATCGGTGCGTTCTACCAACTGACCTTGTACGTTGTAAATCCAAACAGCTGTGGGTTGCGAAGCCGTCATCACGAAATTGCCATCGGTCGAATAGACATTCAGGTCGTTTTTCGCATTCACTTTCGGAATAGCTACCGGTTCACATTCTACACATTTCACCGTCGGGAACATTGCTCTGAAAATCGGGTAACCGCCACTTTCGGGAAGACCCCAAACAGCATTGTCGCCGCAGATATTCCAATATGCACTACGATAGATTGCGACGTCTTGGAAGTTTGCCAAAGGACGTTTCATCGATGTGGTTGCACGAGCATATTGACCGCCACGATTGGGATTGAACAACGGGTCGAGAACCATATCGTTGCGGGTAAAGCAAGTCGTTGAGTCGATAGTGATGTAGCCGCCGCCGTTGAACGAGATAAATTCGTTACCCGAAGCGCTTGCAATGTTGTCTGCTAACGACATTACGCCTTTGAGGAAGTTATGACCTCCTTCGGTGCGGGATACAATACCGGACGCATCATGATTATCAAGCGTCAAGCGATCATCTCTGGTAATAGCTACCGTTCCGGTAAAGTAGGAATTGATGATGCGCGTATCGCATATAATACCTACCAAACCGCCTGCTTGATAGTCGGTTGATTCCACCTTCCCATTGTTTACATATACATCCTTGATGGTCGAAACTTTACCTGTTTCGAGCATACCGGCTACAATACCTACGTGATCGCGACCGGTAACTGCGTTGGGGTAGTCTATGTCGTCGTCGAATACTACATGTTCTACGTGGATACCTTTACCGCGACCCAACAAAATACCGACGTCGGCTCCGCCGCTTACTTCAGCTTGTGTAAAGCGCAGGTTTACAAAATGAGCGCCATCGGCATAACCGAACAAACCAACGCGATCGGAGCCATTAATCAAAGGACAGATAATCGTATGATTTTGTCCGTCGATATAACCCCGGAATGGAGTATCGGTGTTGCCAATCGGCGTGTTGTATGCTTCCTGGAACAGATCAATATCATTCATCACACGGTAGAAACCGGAGAGGTCGTCCTTTATATTTATCCAGTCGGTTGCATCTCTAATTTCCTTCCATTCGATTACCGGTGGTTCAGGTTCATGATCGATAGAGAAAGATGATGAAAGCGAAATTACACCCAAGTCAATTGCCGAACCTCCGGTAGTCTGAATAACGTGGATAGCAAATATGTTACTACCTCCGTAATTGATAACAGCTTCTGCTTCAGGAAATATATCAATATTCACATAACTGGTACTATATCCCGTATTGCTATGCGCCAATACGCCATTAATATAAAACTCATAATCTTCATCGTATGCCAATGAGAAAATCAGTTTATCGCCCGTAGCCAAAGCAGGAATATCGACTGTTTTGCGGATATAGAGTTCTAACTCATTGCCCGCCCAAGGTGTATTGGGTTTAAACCAATCCATCGAGCTACCGAAGCCGCTAAGACTTTCTTTCCACAAACTGTCGTCGAAACCGGCGGTTTGCCATCCTGTTTGTTCTTCGAGAGCGCCTTTGGTGCCGTTGATGTATTTCCATTTTTCACCGCCTTGTCCGCTGGTTTTCAGAATCGGCTCCAAGTATTTCGACTTCAAGAAAGCGGCCGTTTCTTTCAATACGGCCTCGGCTTTTGCACCGACTTTACACTCCTTGCGGTCGTAGGTTATCAAACCGTTGACTTCGTTTTCTACGTCGGTGGTTTGTACCATTGCCACACCGCTCAATCCTGCATAAGTCAGTTTGGCTGCTGCATTTTTAAATTCGGTCAGGCGGGCAGCGTAAATAGAGTCGTTTGTAATACTGCTCGAAGCGCTGGTGTTCCAAACATGTCCTTCGATGACATAATCGTAGCCTGCCGTTATACCGCAAATCGAAGCGCGTTCGTTGTAAGCATTGGCGTGCATGTTCGGCAAGGGCTTACTATTGGAAGAAACCACATCGCCGAGTTCGAAATGGTCGCCGCCCGCTTCGGGAACGACAAGCCGTCCGTCGTTCAACGAGCGAAACAAATTAACCGTGTTTTGCGTGTGATCTATCGAACCTTCGTATTGTCCCCAACTGTCGTTAAAGCCAATCCATGCCACGATCGACGGGAAGTTGCGGATGCTTTGGGTTATCGCTGCTGTTTCGCGCAGGAAGTTAGCTTTGCGGGCAGCTTCGGTGTTGAGTTCGGCAATCGGCGTGCCTACGTGAGCGGCAGGTATGTCTTGCCATACGAGTAATCCGAGCGAATCGGCAATATGATACCAGATAGCCGGTTCGATCTTTTCAAATTTGCGCACAGCGTTGAAACCGAGTTCTTTCAGTTTCTTGAGGTCGAAACGCATCGCTTCGTAAGAAGCCGGGGTGTAAATACCGTCGGGATAATAACCATGGTCGAGCGTTGCGAAATTGAATGTCGGTTCGCCGTTCAAATAGATATAGGGTTTATCGCGCAATTTTTTCACCTCAATCTTACGCAGACCGAAATAAGAGGACACATTGTCGGTTGTTGCGCCGCCTTTCTTCAATTCCACCGTTACATTGTAGAGGAAAGGCGCTTCGGGCGACCAAAGTTTCGGGCTTGGAATAGTGATATTCGTGTTTTCGCCAATCGCTACATCTGCTGTTGCCACCTGACTTGCACCGT
>JAISWY010000052.1 GCA_031270925.1 Candidatus Symbiothrix sp. | reverse complement strand
GAGCCGACACTGAAAAACGCCGGTTTGTTGTGCCGAAGTCAGGAGATGTCTCCACGCGGTCGCTTCGCTCCCTTGGTCGACATGACGCGCTTCCATGGTGAGTTATGCGAGGGCGTCTCCTCGCTCGGCGAAGGCTCCAGCCTTCGTCGAGTTAAAAGCAAGCGTCCTCGCTTGCGGCATGTCTGGAGACATGCTTTTAAGCCGACGCAGGCAGAGCCTACGCCGAGCGGGGAAGCGCGTCATGTCGAGCGAAGCGGAGCGAAGTCGAGACATCTTGATTTTAATTCAGATGCATTAAAAAGTCAATAGCACCTAAAAAAAAGATTTAGCCTATTTTTATAGAAATCCGCAACAATTTTTCAAAAAAAATTGAAAACCAAACATTTTCGATAGATTTTGTACTATTTAACCATCTTTTCATTACCTTTGTCGCCATATCCGAATTATTACTTACAGTTTGAAACATCATGAATCTATTTGTACGAAAATCCATTACCGCCATTCAAAGCGAGGCGGAAGAGAGCAACAAGCTAAAGCGCTATCTCAGCACCTTTAATCTCACGATATTGGGTATAGGAGCCGTGATAGGCGCCGGTATCTTTGTTCTGACAGGTACCGCCGCTGCTATGCACGCAGGCCCTTCGTTGGTTATTTCATTTACCATTTCGGCTTTGGGCTGTTTGTTTGCCGGACTTTGCTATGCGGAATTTTCATCCACCATTCCCGTTTCGGGAAGCGCATACACTTATGGCTATGCCACTATGGGAGAGTTCGTTGCGTGGATTATCGGTTGGGATTTGATACTCGAATATCTGTTCGGAGCCTCAACGGTAGCTGTGGGTTGGTCGGGTTATGTTGTCAGTTTCTTGAAGGATTTTGGCATTCATTTTCCGGCGCAGATCTGCGATGCGCCTTTCGCCCACAACAGCGAGCAGGGTTGGTATCTTACCGGCTCTATTATCAATTTTCCCGCCGTGTTTGTTGTGGTTTTGATGACTACTTTCTTGATCGTCGGAATTAAAGAATCGGCACGTTTCAACAATATCGTTGTGTTAATCAAAGTAGTTGTCATTCTGCTGTTTATTGGTTTCGGTATTTCGCATATCGACGTATCGAACTGGACACCTTTCATTCCCGAAAATACAAGCGGCAGGTTCGGCGAATTTGGATTAACCGGCATTCTGACAGGCGCAAGCGTGGTTTTCTTCGCCTATATCGGTTTCGACGCCGTATCTACCGCATCGCAAGAAGCAAAGAATCCGCAAAAATCGATGCCGAAAGCGATTTTGTACACGCTTTTAGTTTGTACGATTTTATATATCGCTGTAACACTTGTCCTTACGGGAGTCGTTAATTATACCGAACTGAATGTCGCCGCGCCCATTGCTGTTGCGATTGACGCCGCCGGACAGTCGCTTTTCTGGTTGCGTCCGATCATCAAAATAGGAGCTATCGCCGGTTTGAGTTCGGTTGTATTGGTGCTGCTTTACGGACAATCGCGCATTTTCTACATCATGTCGCACGACGGCCTGTTGTGGAAAAGTTTTTCAAAAACGCATCCCAAATTCAAAACACCTTATATCGCTACCATTATTATTGGTATCGTCGCCGTATTGATGGCCGGTTTGTTCCCCATCGGAATGTTGGGACACATGGTTTCCATCGGCACTCTGCTGGCGTTTATCATCGTTTCGTTCGGAATCATTATCCTGCGAAAAAAAGAACCCTGTTTGCACCGCTCGTTCCGCACGCCTTGGGTTCCCGTCGTTCCGATTTTGGCCATCGTTATTTGTTTGGCGCAAATGCTCGCATTGCCGCTTGATACATGGATTCGTCTTTTCGGATGGATGGCAATCGGCTTTGTTATTTATTTTACTTATGGGAAATCGCATAGCCGTTTACAAAACAAATCAAAATAATTGGAAAACTGAGGTTTTTCATCTAATTTTGCGTCAAATTAAAAGTCAAGCGGTATGCTATTCGACAGCTTAAGACGATATAAATACATTGTAATCTGCTTCTTGTTAGCGGTTGGCTTCGTTATCGGCTGTATTAGAAGCCATGAGCCTGTTTTACCCGATTTTCCTCAAATACAAACCGAAGGTAAATTAAACGTACTGACTTTGTCGGGTTCGATGAATTATTTTCTATACAAAGGCGAACCCAAAGGCTACGAATACGAATTATTGGCCGATTTCGCCCAAACCTATCATCTACAATTGAATATTCATGTAGTGGACAACGAAGCGCAATTAATCGAAAAACTCTTGGCCGGAGAAAGCGATTTGATAGCTTATAACCTTCCGGAAACGAACGAAGGGAAGGCCGACTTGCGCTATTGCGGCCGCACAGTCATCAATCATCAGGTGTTGGTGCAACGGAGTAATCGCGGCGATACCATCTTAAAAGACGTTCCCGAATTGATTGGAAAAGAAATGTGGGTCATGCACGACAGCAAATATTATCGTCGTTTGGTGCATTTGAACGAAGAATTGGGCGGCGGCATCCACATCCGAACCGTTGATGCCGACACCATTTCAGAAGAAGATTTAATTGAAATGGTTGCGCAAGGCAAAATTCCTTACACGGTTTGTAATCGCGACATTGCCAAACTGAACAAAACTTATTTTCATAATTTGAATATCGCATTGCCGGTCAGTCATCCGCAACGTTCGTCGTGGGCAGTGCGCAAAAATTCGCCCGGATTGGCGGCTGTTATCAACCAATGGTTTAAGGAAAACTCGGAAACGCAACGCTATCAAGGCATTATGAAACGTTATTTCGAGATGAGCAAAATGCCGGGCGACGAACCGGCGCCAATTTTAAATCCGCATCAAATTTCGCGTTTCGACTCAATATTTAAAGAATCTGCCCTGCAATTGGGCTGGGATTGGCGCTTATTGGCTTCCATTGCATTCCAAGAATCGAAATTTTATACCGATCGCGTTTCTTGGGCCGGCGCCACCGGTTTAATGGGTTTGATGCCCAAAACAGCCAAAGCTTTCGGATTATCGCCCGACAGTTTGAGCGATCCGGCGGGCAGTGTGCGAGCCGCTACCTTACTCTTGAAACGGCTTAACCGCACTTTTTCTCCCGTGAAAGACGATAACGAGCGAATCAAATTTATTTTGGCGGCTTACAATGCCGGTGCAGGACATATTCACGATGCACAAGCTTTGGCCGGCAAATACGGGAAAAACCCCGCTGTATGGGAAAACAATGTGGAAGATTATTTGAAATTGAAAAGCCATCCCGAATATTACAACGATCCTGTGGTAAAACAAGGTTATTGCCGCGCTACAGAAACCGTTAATTATGTGCGGAGTGTGATGGAGCGCTGGCAGTATTATCAAGAAAAAGTGAAATAATCACAAAAAAAATAAAAATAGTTAAAAATCTCATTTGAGCGAAATTTTTTGCAAAAACAACACAGTTTGGCATGATTTTCGCAGGAATAGTGATAAAATAAAAATTTCGAGGTATGATATTTGAAGAAAGAGTTCAACAGAAAGAGGTGGTGCCTGTATGCTTTAGTACAAATAATGCATACGTCCCGCAGATGGCTACTGCAATCCAATCGATTGTCGAAAACTCCACAAAAGACAAACTGTTAAAATTTTATGTATTATTCACGGATATTTCCGAACAATATATAAACATGCTGACCGACCAAGTAAAGGTTTATGAGAATGCATCCGTGGAGTTTATTGATGTGTCGGAATATATTGAACGTGTAACATTCTGTAATTCAAAAATCTGCAAGGAATTATTTTACCGTTTTTTTATCCCGTATTTGTTATCAGATTACGAGAAAATAATTTATCTCGATTGTGATTTGGTTTGCATAGACGATATAACAAAACTAATCGCTATTGATTTGAAAGATAATATGTTAGGCGCGATGCGGGATTTTTTTGCGATCAACGAAGGTGGGTGGGGTGTTGAACATGCAAAAAAACTTGGACTTAAAATACCCTCTGATTATTTTAATGCAGGCGTTCTTGTCTTTAATACAAAAAATTTCGGAAACAATATTTCTGAGGAAACATTGTTTGATTATTGTAAAACGGAATATGGATTTCATGACCAGGATATATTAAATCTTGTATGTGAAGGGAAAGTACATTTTCTTGAAGCAAATTGGAATGCTTTGGTAGATGAGCTTCCCGGAAAAACCCAAAATGCATTATTGAAAAGGTACTTTCAGTTTGTTTTAGATCCATCTATTATACATTATACCGGGGACAAGCCTTGGAAACATTTCAACATTACTAAACGAAATATACATTTCTGGATTTATGCAAGCAAAACTCCTTTTAAAGATATTATATATGCAAACCTGAAAAACGCGGATATTAAAGAGGAAGCAATATACAATGAAATTAAGCACGGCAGATATGGATTAAAATTTATACTGAAATGTTTATCGTTATATATTTGCAGAGTATTACGGAGGAAAAAATAAAATAAACTCAATTATAAAACGACTTTCCAAAAGCTGAATTTCGGTTGCGTCGCAAAATAATCATTTGCCAAAAAGCATGGATAAACCCGCATCCGTAGCCGAATAGTTGTACAAAAGCGGCAATCAACGACAGCAATGCGACAGACAGGCTTTTCGTTTTTATCAACGAATCAGTAAAAATCAGCAAGAAATAAATACCGAAAACGACGCCGAGATAGTGGGAGAAAAACGGCAAAGCCACAATCCCAATCGTGAAAAAAGCCGGAAAAATATGCACGATTTTCAACGATCCGGGATGACGTTTACTCAAATTAATCCGCGCCATTCCCGAATTGAAAACTTGCTTGAAAAATTTTTTGAAATCAGTCCGCCGTTTGTGATATACCCACGATTCGGAAAATAAACGGCTTTTGTAGTCGCACTTTAATATTCGAATACTCAAATCAATATCTTCGCCGAAACGCATTTCGGAAAAGCCACCGACTTTATCGAAAACCGCTTTACTCACACCCATATTAAAACTGCGCGGATAGAATTTATCCATCCGTTTTTTGCCGCCGCGAATGCCGCCGGTCGTAAACACCGAAGTCATACTGTAATTAATCGCTTTTTGGATGTTTGTGAACGAATCATGCGCCTTATCCGGCCCACCAAAAAAACACACAGGCTCTGACTGTAATTCGGCTTCAATATTCATCAAATAATTTTCGGGAAGAATGCAATCCGAATCCAAAAACAGCAAATAATCGCCTTTGCTTTTCCCCGCGCCGTAATTGCGCGTTTGTCCGGGACCCGAATTATCTTTCCAACAGTAATGAACGGGTAATTTATTGCTGTATTTATTGACAACAAATTTACATGGATTGGAAGAGCCGTCCTCCACCACAATCACTTCAAAATTTCTATAGGTTTGATAGCAAATGCTTTGTAACAATTCATCCACTTCGGACGGACGATTGTACACCGGAATAATAATAGAATAATACATTTTAATAACAAATAAGCGGTGGCAAAGGTAGAAATTTTCTGTAAAAAACGCTTATATTCACCAACAAATCACTACCTTTGTCGTTGCTTCAGAGATATGCAAAAGAAAAATAAAACATACATAAATGACAAACGAATGGAATTATCAATCTCCAACAGACGAACAATTACTTAAACAGCAGGAACTTTCCCAAAAATTCGATTGGAGTCCTACAATATGTCTTTTGTTAGTCCAACGAGGAATAACGGAAGAAAGCGCCATCCGGGAATTTTTCAATCCGAGTCTCAGTTATCTGCACGATCCTTTCGCTTTTCCCGATATGCAAAAAGCGGTGCGACGTTTGGAAAGAGCTGTGGGAAACAAAGAAAGAATACTCATATATGGAGATTACGATGTGGACGGAACTACGGCTGTAGCGCTCGT
>JAISWY010000382.1 GCA_031270925.1 Candidatus Symbiothrix sp. | reverse complement strand
CCGTCGTCTGTACTTTCTACATCGAATGCACCTTCGGGAACGGCAATGACATAACCGGTATTGGCCGCCAAAGCGTCGGTGAATTTAAATTTATCAGCGTCGCTGTCGTAAGTCGCGAGATAAATATTTTCGATAGTGGCTTCGCTTTGATTAGTCGGGTTTTCAACGACTTCCGCATCATTATCAAGGCCGTAAATATGGCCTTCATAAACATTTTCGCCCTGCTTGATGCTGATGCTTTCAATCGCAAACGGGAAACCGATGGGATACCATTTGCCCGCCTCAAAAGTTTTGACTATCCGCACTTTACCCTTCACTACCATATTTGTTGCATCGGTCAGTTGAGAACCTGCGTTGAAGACAATATTGTTGCAAAACGATGTATATTCGCTTGCGTTGCAGGATGCATTTTCCGAAATGACCAAATCGATAGCGTATTCATACGCGCCTATATCGACCGCGTTACCAAAGCTGCGGTTAATATTGGCCAGGTCGTTGGTTATTCCCGATGCGGCGGCATCGCCTCCTGTGTCGATACAAACAGAACCTTCCGTCAGGCGATAATCGGCATTGATAATTTGCTGCCGTTCGTCATCCGAAGTCGAATTTCCTGCGAAGGTTGTCGACAAGGTAAAGCCGGGCGTTTTAGTTGTCGATAAATCGTCTATACAAGCTGTTTTTGAGGTAAATACAACACCGCCCTGCGTTCCGGTTCCGGCATTTATGGCATCGTAAGCGCAATTTTTTACGGTAGAAAGTGCATTGTTGTTCGTGTTGTGATTGGCACCGAAACTGAACGTAAGCGTTCCCTGTCCGTCCGGCTTTTGGTTATTATATACGATACAATTTTCGGCAACCATCACTGCATTTACCGGCAAGCCGATACCGCAACCGAATCCGCTTCCCGCTTCGCTTGTCTCTTTGGTTATCATGTTATTTGCAACAGTAGAATTTTTGATGTTCAATGCCATATTATTCGCCACTTGTATGCCGCCACCGTTGTTTTTGGTTGCATTGTTAATAACCAAACAATTTTCGATGAGAGGAGTTGCGTTCGTGATATTGCCTATAAAAACGCCGCCACCCACATTGGCATTAGAGAAGCTACTGTTATTTCGGATAATGCAGTTGCGTAGCACGCTGTTTCCATTCATATTTACGCCGCCGCCGTTTTGTCCATTCTCAGTTATATGATTGTCTTGTATAATAAAACCGTCTAAAACATTCGGAACAGTGGACGCCTGCATTATTACCAATGGCAGTGTTGCGTTATCAATTCCTTGTATAACAGTTTGATTTTTAACCCAGTCTCGTTGCATTAAAGTTGTTTCGGCGCCGGCAAAACCACCATATAACTTGCGATTTGCATATTTAAAATCCGTTGGTTGATACGTTCCCGCTTTGACCCAAAACTCATCGCCGTTGTTACCGAGAGCCAAAGTAGTCGTCGATAAGTCGGCTGCATTTTCCCAATCCACACCTGTTTTATTACCTGCTCCTCCGGGAACTATGTAAAAAACAGTAGCGTTCAATACGTTTGCCAATAAGATGGCTGCTGATAAAAAAGTTAATCTTTTCATGATATTAATTAATTATTAATTATAGGATGCAAAAATAGGCTTCAAGTGGTGGGAAGGCGGGTAAAAATGTTCGGAATACAAGGAAGTTTAGTTGATTCTTTTGAGTTACCTGCAAAACCCGGTGTTTAGCAGAGGCAACAGACCGCAGGTCTGAAAATTAGTAACCCCCAATGAAGCGAAGCGATTGGGGGGTGCGAGAAATACCGATTAATCAATATATTCAACCCACTTCGGGGTTGAGGGGGAGTGTGGTTATTTCTCTCTCCCCCAATCGCTTCGCTTCATTGGGGGTTATTAACATTCAGACCTGCGGTCTGTTGCCGAAAACACAGGATTTGGCGGGAGACTCGGAAATGCACCCAGTCAAGGTCGTGCATCTTTCACAAACTCGCTGGGTGTTTTTCCGGTTTGTTTCTTGAAGCATTTCGAGAAATAGTTCGGGTCGGAAAAGCCCGTATCATAAGCCGTATTAGCAATGGAGTCGCCTTGCATCAGCAAATCCTTGGCTTTTTCGATGCGGATATTGCGGATGTAATCGCCGATAGACATATCGAGCATGCTTTTCAGTTTTACGTGCAGCATGGTTCGACTGATGCCGACGGCTTTGACGATGTCGCTCACATTAAATTCTTCGTTTCCGATATTGTCTTCCACCACTTTTTGGATGTCGTTCAGCAGTTTCCGGTCGTATTTGTTTTTGGCTACCATGCCGATGTTCGAGGCCATCGATTCTTTGAATTGCCGGCGGTTGTTGTCGCGCGTGCGGAGCAAATTTTGCACTTGCAGCAACAGAGTAGAAGGATTGAAGGGTTTTTCTACATACATATCGGCTCCCAGTTCGTAAGCTCTGATAACATCTTCCGTTCCGGTTATGGCGGTTAGCAGGATAACGGGTATATGCGACGTCATGAGGTTTGATTTGACTAAGCGGCACAATTCCGTTCCATCCATTTCGGGCATCACGATGTCGCTAATCAAGAAATCGGGCAGTTTTTCTTCCATTTTCAGGATTGCTTCTTTTCCGTTTCCGGCGGTGCATACATCGTATTTTTCGGAAAACAGGTCTATCAAAAATTGCAGCATCTTCACATTGTCTTCTACGAGCAAGATTTGGTTGCGTTTTTCGAGTTCCTTTTGGCGTCCGTTCAACGAGAGGAGTTGCAACTGTTCTTCCGAAACGACATTCCGGTAATTGTATTTGCGGAAATAGCTGTGGTCGGCACGAAGTTCCATTTTGTCTTCGGGCGAAAAAGAGTCGGGCGATACGTTGAGCAAAACGGTAAAAGTGCTTCCTTTTCCCGGTTCGCTTTCGAGATGAATACTGCCTTTGTGCAATTGAACCAGATTTCGGGTAAGCGCCAGTCCGATACCCCAGCCTGCTTTCCGGGAGGTATTTTCTTTCTCTACGCGGTAGTATGGTTCGAATATTTTCAGTTGTTCTTCCTTGTCAATTCCCATTCCCGTATCCGAAACGATTAATTTCAGGAACAGGTTTCGTTGGTCGTCTTCGGTAATGAAGGCGATTAATCTCACGGTTCCGCCTTGTTGGGTATATTTGAAGGCGTTGGAAAGCAGGTTATTGATAATTTTTTCGACGGCGCTCAGTTCGAACCAAACCTCTTCTTCCAAATCTTCAATTTCGGTTTCAAAGTCAATTTCGTCGTCCAAGGCCAATACTTGAAAACGGCTGCAGATTTCACGGACAAACATCAGCGGGTTGCCTTTTTGCAGTTTGAGGCGAAGTCGGCCGGATTCCATTTTGTTGAAATCGATCAATTCTTTGAGCAAGCTCATCAAGCTATTGGAATTTTTCAGAACCAGTTCGAGGTGTTTCTTGATGGCGTCGGAAACATTCGATTCGTTCATAATCCGTTGAACGGGAGCGATAATCAAGCTTAAGGGCGTTTTGAACTCGTGCGAAATATTCGTAAAGAATTTTCGTTTCAAATCGTTCATTTCTTCCAATTTTTCTTTTTCCAACTGATTGACCCGTATTTCGTTCTTCTCTTTCAACCGGTGGTAATAGAACCGGAACAACTGCCAAACGATGCCGGTTATCAAAACGGCATACAACAGAAAAGCCCAAGCAGAATAATAAAACGGGGGTTTTACAACGATTTCGAGTGAACGGATATTGGAGTTATCCCATGTATTCTTGACGGAAGAGGCCTTGACCTTGAACGTATATTTGCCCGGCGGAAGACGATAAAAAACGATGCTCCGCTGTG
>JAISWY010000346.1 GCA_031270925.1 Candidatus Symbiothrix sp. | reverse complement strand
TTCTGTTTGTTAATTTCGGAGAAACGGAAGAAAACTACATCCTTTCGATTGTATCGCAATTACGTCAAACCGGCATTTCAGTCGAATTTTATCCGAACGCCGACAAATTCAACAAGCAAATGGCTTATGCTATGGCCAATCGGATTCCCTATTTGGTGAAGATAGAAGAGGCCGACCGCTTGGCGAATCAAGCGCGGATAAAAAATTTGATAAGCGGCGAACAGTTTACTGTAACCGTCGAAGATTTGTCAAAATGGCAGAATTTTTAATATTGGCACATTTTTTGATGCCTCTCTCGCTGCAAAATTATTATAATTAACAAATTTAATAAAATTAAACATTATGAGTATTAAACCATTGGCAGACAGAGTGTTGGTTAAACCGGCAGCTGCCGAAGAAAAAACAATCGGCGGAATCATCATTCCCGATTCGGCCAAAGAAAAACCCTTGAAGGGCGAAGTGATTGCAGTTGGTAACGGTACGAAAGACGAAGCAATGCTCTTGAAAGCCGGCGACCAGGTTCTTTACGGTAAATATGCCGGTACGGAAATTGAGTGGGAAAGCGAAAAGCTCCTTATCATGCGCCAATCCGACGTTTTGGCAACAATCTAAATTAAAAGTTAAAAACTAAAAAATTAAAAGTTATGGCAAAAGAAATAAAATTCGACATTGATGCCCGCGACCTGCTGAAAAAAGGCGTGGATGAACTCGCAAATGCAGTGAAAATTACCCTCGGCCCGAAAGGTCGCAACGTTATCATCGACAAAAAATTCGGCGCACCGCAAATCACGAAAGACGGTGTTACCGTAGCAAAGGAAATCGAACTTTCAGACTCCTTCCAAAACATGGGCGCACAATTGGTTAAAGAAGTGGCTTCCAAAACCAACGACCAAGCCGGCGACGGTACGACTACCGCTACTGTTTTGGCGCAATCCATCATCCAAGTCGGTTTGAAAAACGTGGCCGCCGGCGCTAATCCCATGGATTTGAAACGTGGTATCGACAAAGCAGTCATCAAAGTAGTGGCTTCGCTGAAAGAACAGTCGCAAGCCATCGGCGACGATTTCGGAAAAATCGAAAATGTGGCGAAAATCTCGGCTAACGGAGACGAAACCATCGGTACACTGATTGCCGAAGCCATGAAAAAGGTTAAGAAAGAAGGCGTGATCACGGTGGAAGAAGCCAAAGGTATTGAAACATACGTCGATGTAGTTGAAGGTATGCAATTCGACCGCGGTTACATCTCGGCATATTTCGTTACGAATACCGAAAAAATGGAAGCCGAACTCGAAAATCCGTTTGTCTTAATTCACGACAAGAAAATTTCCATCCTGAAAGATATTTTACCTGTTTTGGAACAAACCGTTCAAACCGGTCGTCCGCTATTGATTATCGCCGAAGACATCGAATCGGAAGCGCTTACTACCTTGGTGTTAAACCGTTTACGTGGTGCGTTGAAAATCTGCGCCGTAAAAGCTCCCGGATTCGGCGACCGTCGTAAAGAAATGCTCGAAGACATTGCCGTTTTGACAGGTGGCGTGGTTGTTTCGGAAGAAAAAGGCATGAAATTGGAAAATACCACGATTGATATGTTGGGTACGGCCGAAAAAATTACAGTTGGCAAAGAAAATACGACGATTGTGAACGGCGCCGGCCAGAAAGAATTGATTGTCGCCCGTGTCGCTCAAATCAAAACGCAAATCGAATCGACGACTTCCGATTACGACCGCGAAAAATTGCAGGAACGTTTAGCTAAATTGGCAGGCGGCGTGGCAGTGCTTTACGTCGGTGCAGCTTCGGAAGTGGAAATGAAAGAAAAGAAGGATCGTGTGGACGATGCTTTGAGCGCCACACGCGCCGCCGTTGAGGAAGGAACCGTTCCGGGTGGAGGAACGGCCTACATCCGCGCCATCGACGTTTTGGAAGGCCTGAAAGGCGCCAACGAAGACGAAACCACCGGTATCGAAATCATCAAACGCGCCATCGAAGAACCGCTTCGCCAAATCGTGGCCAATGCAGGTCAGGAAGGCGCCGTGGTGGTTCAAAAAGTGAAAGAAGGCAAAGACGATTTCGGTTATAATGCCCACACTGATGTTTACGAACCGCTTTACAAAGCTGGTGTTATCGATCCTACAAAAGTAACTCGCATAGCTTTGGAAAATGCCGCTTCGATTGCCGGGATGTTCCTCACGACCGAATGTGTGATTACCGAAAAGAAAGAAGAAAATGCAGCGCCCGCGATGCCTCCGATGGGTGGCGGAATGGGGGGTATGATGTAAATCCATTGAATTAATAATTGGAACCCCGACAGAATTTGACAACTCTGTCGGGGTTTTTATTTTATTTCAAAATAAAATAGTAATTTTGCAGAAAAATAATTTTTTAAATTATTTCACCAATAATTTAAAAGCATTACGGAAAGGAGAAATAGTATGAATACACCTGTTGTAGATAACATTCGGTTATTAGCGGCGGCGCAGCAAGCAGGAAGAACGCTTCCCCGCTTGTCTGACCAACAGATTCAAACAGTGTTGAACGCAATCGCGGACGAAACACAGTTGCAAACAGCGTTTATTTTATCCGAAAATCAAAAAGATTTGAACCGGATGGATTCCAATAATCCGAAATACGACCGCTTGAAATTAACAGTCGAACGTATCAACGGCATTATCGGCGATATGCGTTCGGTGGCGCAACTTCCTTCGCCTTTTGGAAGAATATTGATGGAAAATGTTCGCCCCAATGGATTGAAAATCAAGAAAGTAAGTGTTCCATTCGGTTTAATCGGCATCATTTACGAGGCGCGTCCCAATGTAAGTTTCGATGTTTTTTCGCTGTGTTTCAAATCGGGAAACGCTTGTGTGCTGAAGGGCGGTTCGGATGCGGAATATTCCAATTGCGCCATTACGGGCATTATTCGCGGGGTGTTGGAGAAACATCATATCGATCCGGCAGTTTGTACGCTTTTGCCGTCCACTCGTGAGGCTACAGCCGAATTGCTCCATGCCGTCGAATATGTCGATTTGATTATTCCGCGCGGCAGTAAGAGTTTGATCGATTTTGTACACGCCAATGCCACTGTTCCCGTCATCGAAACCGGCGCCGGCATTTGCCATACTTATTTCGATGTGGAAGGCGATACGGAAAAAGCCCGCGTCATCGTTTTTAATGCAAAAACGCGCCGTGTCAGTGTTTGTAACTCTTTGGATTGCTTGATTATACATCAAAACCGCATAAATGATCTGCCGGAAATTTGCAGTGGTTTGGCAACTAAAAAAGTAATTATTTATGCCGACGAAGCGGCCTATCGAACTTTGAAAAACCGTTATCCCACTGATTTGTTGCAGCCGGCGACGGATGAAAGTTTCGGAACCGAATTTTTGGATTACAAAATGAGCGTCCGCACTGTGGCTGATAAAGAAGAAGCTTTGGCGCACATCACGCGCTACAGTTCGAAGCACAGCGAGGCGATTATTACTGAAAATACTGCAACCATTGCATGGTTTCAACAAACGGTCGATGCGGCTTGTGTTTATTCCAATGCTTCGACGGCTTTCAGCGACGGCGCCCAATTCGGTTTGGGGGCGGAAATCGGTATCAGCACGCAAAAATTGCATGCTCGCGGGCCAATGGCGTTGCCGGAATTGTGCAGTTATAAATGGATTATTGAAGGGGTGGGGCAAACGCGGGCATAAAAATAACGTTTTTGGGACCTAGCCCAAGGGTCCACCCTGCGGCTCTCAGCATCGAAGGGCACTCTCACTTTCACGATTTTCCTGTTTTTAACGCAGGGTGGATTTTTATGATGGAAAAAACAAAAAAGAAGAATCCGCGAATTAATATTTGTTAACCAAGCTCTCAAAAAAAAGATTTAACCATTTTTTTTTGCCTGTTTTTTTGCATAATCAAAAATACTTACTACTTTTATGCCGTTATTCTAAATCAAGAACTCAAAAAATGACAAAAAAGAACTTTCTTTTATTATTGTTTTTTAACT
>JAISWY010000345.1 GCA_031270925.1 Candidatus Symbiothrix sp. | reverse complement strand
GTGTTTCTTCGCAAGCAAAAAGTAAAGTTGCAGCGAAAAATATTGTCATTATTTTGAAAAATATATTCTTCATATCTCTTAATTTTTAATTCGTAATTCGTAATTCGTAATTGAATTTACTTCCAACCGTAATTTTGTTCATAAATGTCTTTGCTCCAACGCAATTGCTGAATAGGAACAGGCATAAATTCATTTTTATTTTTCTCGAAATACGCACCTTGATAATAGGTGTGAAGCGCCTGTTCTTTTTGATAATAGGCGTTCATCGTTTCGGCGCAAATGCCCCAACGCACGAGGTCGAAAAAACGGAATCCCTCGCAAGCCATTTCTACACGGCGTTCCCAACGTAGCGCTTTGCGGGCAAAACCCTGATTCCAAGTACAATTTACGCCATCGTTATAGGGCTGTATATCCACATTATTGGCAAAACCGATTAAACCCGTACTTGCTTTGGCCCGGTTGCGGATTTGGTTAATCAGCGGTAATGCGTCGGCATGACTGCCTGTTTCAATCAATGCTTCCGCCTTGAAAAGCAGCACATCGGCGTAGCGCAACACAATCCAGTTTTTCGGATTACCGTACCAAGGAAATTCTTTGTGTGCGCGAACATAATACTCGCTTCCGGGCTCAACATTCTCTTTTAAGGAAGAATAATAACCGTAGAATTGGTCGGAGGTGCGGGTACACTGCGTTGTGTAAAGGCGGTCAGTGTATTTGTAGGGTTTGCCCGGCAAAGCAACAGTGTGATAGAGGCGCGGGTCAGCTTTGTCGGTTGCCTCGTTGTAATCCTGCTCATTGTAAGCATCGAAATCGGGTAAACCGTCTTTCGTAATAAAGGCATTGACCAAACTTTGCGACGGCTTGTGAAAATCCATTCCCGGATTTGTGAGATTGCCCTGTGCATCAACCCCTTGCGAAGGTGCGGTAAGTACGCAACCCATATTCAAGCGTCCCCAAGTGGTGCCGTCATCCATCGAATACTGAATGGCAAAAATAGATTCTGCGCCATTTTCATATTGTCCCGGAAGGAAATTGTAGGCATAATCGCTTTCCAAATGATAGGGCGAAGCAATTACCACATCGGCATATTCAATCACTTTTTGCAGTTCCTGCTGATTGATTTCCGTTACATTGTGCTGTTCGTCCTGTCGATATGCCTTGTACAAGTATGCTTTTGCCAAATAAGCAGCGGCGGCGTATTTATTGGGGCGACCCACTTGCGACTGTGTCGTCGGCAGATTCTGATAGGCATATTCCAAATCATCAATAATTTTTTGCCAAAGTTCATCGTCAGTCAAAGCCACATTCGATTCGTTTGAAATATCTTCGCGGCTCATTGTTTCCACAATATAAGGAATGTGCTTGAACAAAATTTTGTTGTAAAAATGTATATGCGCCCGAAGAAAATGCATTTCTGCCATTCGCGATTGCCTTGTCGGCATTTCGTTGTCTGTAACATTGTTTAATGCCCGCAGAGTGGAATTTATACGCGAAACCACAATGTAATTCCTGTACCAAAACACGTCGGGACCGCCGATTTCGTTTGCCAACGAAGGCGACGAAATTTCAAACCAATAAAGTTCGGTGTTGTCGGTCGAACCGCCACCGCCTTTGTAAGCATCGTCGGCGCGGACATTGCCGTAACCCCAAAGCGACATCGGACGGTTGATTTCGTCGTTGCCAATGCCCGCGTAGGCAGCAATGCAACTGTTTTCTATTGACTGAACGCTTGTTAAATCCTCTTCCGACAATGTGCCGTAAGGCGATTTATCGAGGAAGTCATCGCAAGAAACAAATGTCTGAATCGCCATTAAGACGATTAACATATTTACCTGTTTTATTATTCTTATATTCATTGTCGTATTATTTTTTAGAATGAAACATTAAGTCCAAAAGTGAATGTGGTAGAAATCGGATAAGCCAAGTTTGGATTTTCGGGGTCGAGACCTGTAAATTTCTTGCTTTTCAAAGTAACAAGATTTTGTCCTGAAACATAGAAACGTACTTTTTCCAATTTCGCTGTTTTAGCAATGCTCGTCGGCAAAGAGTAGCCGATTTGCAAGTTGCGCAATTTGAGATAAGAACCCGGTTCTACGTAATAAGAGGAGGCACGACCTTCATCATTGAGGTTTTGCAA
This sequence comes from Candidatus Symbiothrix sp., assembly GCA_031270925.1. Lineage (GTDB taxonomy): Bacteria > Bacteroidota > Bacteroidia > Bacteroidales > Azobacteroidaceae > Azobacteroides. Next base: position 4,486 of record JAISWY010000345.1, on the reverse strand, counting down.
AACAAGTGCAGGAATGTCAGAATTAGGATTGCTCACAGGGTCGAAAGCGTTGAGTAAACGTGTTCCTTTGTTCATTTTCGGCTCCGAAACCGACCAAAAATCTGTGAAAACTTTTGTATCGTTATAAATCATATTGCCGTAGAGTCCCTGTACGAATGCGGAAAAATCAATGCCTTTGTATTCGAGATTGATATTTAAGCCAAAGGCAAAATCGGGATGCGGAGAGCCGAGCCAAGTACGGTCTTCATCGTCTATTTTGTAGTCGTCGTTGAGGTTTGCGTAACGAATGCGCCCAATGTCTTTGCCTGTTTGCGACACATAATTATCAACATCGTCCTGTGTGCGGAAAAGTCCGTCAGCCACATAACCGTACATTGTATTTATGGCGCGACCAAGAATCACGTCTGTTGTACCGTTGCCGCCGTAAGCCAAAATCACGCTTTCGGGCAGCTTGGTAATTTTATTTTTGTAACCCGAAATATTTCCAACAACATCGTAATGCAAGCCAAAAGCCGTTTTATTGCGGTAGCCGAGCGAAAGTTCCCAACCCCTATTTTCCATCGATGCACCGTTTACCCAATTGTATCCGCCTTCGCCAAGTGCAGCAAGGTAGGGCGGTTTTATCAGAATGTCAGTGGTTTGTTTCAAATACCATTCAGCCGTACCGTAAAGCGTGTTTTTGAAAAATGCAAAATCGACTCCGACATTGGTTTGCGTAGTAGTTTCCCATTTTAAATCGTCATTTGAAAGTTGGTAAAGTTCGTAACCGTAAGGCAAATCGCCATCATCGTTACCGTTAATATCGTAAGCGGTGTTATTGTTGATTCCACCACCGGTATCGCCAATATAATTTGCGCCCATAAGTGTTTGGTTGGCGTAGTTGTCAATTTCCTGATTACCGGTTTGCCCCCAGCCGGCGCGAAGTTTCAAATCGGACAGCCACGATTGCGTATTTTCCATAAATTTTTCCTGACTGATGCGCCAACCTGCCGAAAAAGCGGGAAAGATAGCCCAACGGTTTCTTTTACCGAAACGTGAAGAACCGTCGCGGCGAAGCGTTACCGAAGCCAGATATTTATCGTCGAAAGCGTAATCAATTTTTCCGAAAAACGACATCAGCGAATAAGCTGTTGCGCCGCCGTAAGCATATTGCTCGCCTGTGCCTGCCGAAGGATACATATAATTGGGATACTCGATTTCAAAACCACGACGTTCTGCCGAAAAATCAATATCCATATTGTCAATCATTTCCACACCCGCAAGAAAGTCCGCACGGTTTTTGCCGACCGACAGATTATAGGTCGCTATATTTGTCCAAGTATATTTCTGCCAATGACGTTGCAGCATTGTTGAAGAAGTTAAATCGGAAGCAAGCAACCAACCTGTAAAGCTGTGTGAAAGAACGCGCTGATAATAGTTGCCGTAATCCAAACCGAAAGTGCTTTTGAGATGCAGATTTTTTACCGGTTGAATATCAATGTAGGCATTGCCGAAAAGCCGCCAAAAATCGTAGGAATTATCTTTGTTGTCGTAGAGAAGGCGCATCGGGTTGTGACGGTCGTTCATTGCGGGTGTTACGCTCGAAAAACTGCCGTCGGTGCGATAGACAGGCATAATCGGCAGTTGCAGTTTTGCCAAATCAAGCACGCCATCGGGCATTTGAGTTTCGTGAGTGCGATTGACGGAAAAATTTTCGCCAATAGTAATCCTGTCGTCCAAAAGTTTGTACGAGGAGTTCATTCGTGCCGAAATCCTGCTGAAATCGGTATATTTTACGGTTCCTTGGTTGTCTAAGTAACCAAGCGAGAAAAACGAATTGTATTTATCGGTTCCGCCACTTACAGACAGGTTGTAGCTTTGCAAAAAACCTGTTTTTGTGATTGCGTCGAACCAATCGGTATCGCTCGACGGCATTGTATTGCTGCCGTAGGGCGAGTCAAGATATTTCGGCACACTCATACCATAAAGTTCGAGACTGCCATCGTCGTTGTAGCCATCGTTGAAGTAGTAGCCGAGTTGATTGGAATTAGGGTCAATTCCGCTGTTTAGATTGGCTTTCCACAATGCCTCGCCGTATTGTTTGGTGTTGAGCATATCAACACTTTTTCCATAATAAGCGCCCGTGATATAGGCATCGAAATTGACTTTTACCTGACCGCTTTTGCCTTTTTTGGTGGTAATAATAATCACGCCGTTGGCAGCCCGCGAGCCGTAAATGCTTGCAGCAGAAGCATCTTTAAGCACCTGCATGCTTTCGATGTCGTTGCTGTTCAACTCGTGCATTCCGCCTTTGGTGGGTACGCCGTCGATAATGTAAAGCGGGTCGTTGTTGTTGAGCGTTCCGATACCGCGAATACGCACGGTTGCCGCGCCGCTCGGATTGCCGTCTGCCGAAATGTTTACACCTGCCACACGTCCCTGCAAGGCCTTTATCGGGTTGTTTTCGGCTGACTTCATCATATCCGAAATATCAACCACCGCCACCGCGCCTGTAAGGTCGGCTTTGCGTTGCGTGGTGTAACCGGTTACGACAATTTCGGAGAGCATTTTAGCATCTTCCTCCAATGCTACATTAACATTGTCGCCCGCAGATACCGTTTTTTCCTGCTTTGCCATTCCCAGCATCGAGAAAACCAAAACCGAAGGCGATTTTGTCAGTTCGAGTTTGAAATTTCCGTCCATGTCGGAAACCGTACCGTTGGTTGTTCCTTTTTCAAGGATACTCACGCCCATCAAGCCTGCGCCGTTTTCGGTAACGGCCCCGGATACTGCATTTGTTTGTGCAAACAGAAACGAAGGTAGAGTTAGAAAAACCATAAGCAAACATGCTAATTTTCGCTTCTTTTTAAAGATGTAATTTTTCATCATATTAATTTAATTTAACATTAATTTTTCGGCAAAGATAGCGGTGAAAAGACCTACGCGACTGTCAAAAATGTTGCAAAAGAAAACAAAAATGTTGCGGAGAGAAAAAATATTCCATGTCGAAGATGCCTCCTGGACATTAAAACTTGATTTGAACCAATGACCCGCATCATGGCCAAACAAACTGATTAAAGGATCGTTTGAATTTATATGTGGAAAGTTGGGTTAAGGATACAGAAGATAAATATTGAAGCTAATCTTCGGTTCGGCGCAAGTTCTAATTTGGTATAATGTGGATAACTTTTACCGTTTTGGAACGTTGAAAATAGAAATTACGGAAACGATACCAAAAATGCTATCGTTCCGTAATTGTTAATAAGATTCTTTTTCATTCGGAAAATCAGTGGTTTTTACATCCGAAATATAATGTTCGACGGCTTCGCGAATTACACTGTGCAAATTAGCATAGCGACGAAGGAAACGCGGCGAAAAAGCCTTGTTGATACCCAGCATATCGTGCATAACCAATACTTGGCCATCGACATAACCTCCTGCGCCGATGCCGATAATCGGAATATCCACCGTTTCGGCGACTTTCTTACCCAACAAAGCCGGGATTTTCTCCAAAACAATGCCGAAACATCCCAACTTATCCAACAAACGCGCATCGTCGAGCAATTTGTTGGCTTCGGCTTCTTCCTTGGCTCGCACGGCATACGTTCCGAATTTATTGATCGATTGCGGTGTTAAACCCAAATGCCCCATGATAGGAATGCCGGCCGACAAAATGCGTTGAATTGATTCTTGGATTTCCGCGCCACCTTCCATTTTCACGGCGTCGGCTCCGGTTTCCTTCATGATGCGGATAGCCGAGCAAACGGCTTCTTTCGAGTTGCCCTGATACGATCCGAAAGGCAAATCTACAACAACCAAGGCGCGGTTTACCGCCTTACGGACGGCCTGCGCGTACCAAATCATCTGATCCAACGTTACGGGAAGTGTAGTCGTGTGTCCTGCCATGACGTTTCCGGCCGAATCACCGACCAAAATAACATCCATTCCCGCCTTGTCGATAATCGAAGCCATCGAATAATCGTAGGCTGTGAGCATGGATATTTTTTCGCCGCGCCGTTTCATTTCGAGGAGGCGTTGTGTAGTTACTTTGCGAATTTCTTCTGTTATTGCCGACATGATTTTTAAATTTTGGGCGCAAAGTTACATGAAATAATTAATATTACAGAATGATTATTCTTTTCTATCGGACAAAACTCATTATAATTTGTTTATTTTTCGTCCCTAATAATCAACTGTTGAAAATTTGGGGATATGACAATGCTTTAACGCGATTATCGTAATTCATTTACAAATATTCGCGCCAGCCATTTGTTTTTCTTAAAAAGAATCCGTACCTTTGCGCTCCGATTTGGGAATTTTAATATCAATTAATTAATAAACAAGTTTTTATGAACAGTTACGAAACCGTTTTCATTTTGACTCCCGTTTTGTCTGATGCACAGATGAAGGAAGCGGTCGACAAATTCAAAGACTTCCTCTCGGCCGAAGGCTCCGAGATAGTCCATGAAGAGAATTGGGGCTTGCGTAAGTTGGCTTACCCGATTCA
>JAISWY010000182.1 GCA_031270925.1 Candidatus Symbiothrix sp. | reverse complement strand
CGATGTCTGGAATGTTCAATTTCGCAGATATTTTTCAATTCGTCGTTAATTGTTTCAATAACAGATCGTTTCCTGAGAAGTATTTTATCTCTCATTGTCATCAGGCGGTTTTTCATATTGTTTTTGATACCGGTAATCAGGTGCAAACCATCCTCAAAAAGCAACGGTTCTGTTTGATTCGTTTGTTTTTGCAGACAGCCATTACCGTCATCGGGATGAATCTGGTATTTTTTGATCTCTTTTGAAAATTCTTTGCAAAAGTCGAACTCAGGTTAATAGTTAAAATTTCTTTATCCGCAACAATTTTTCAAAAAATCCCGGAAAATTAACGTATCTTTGTATCCATTTTTTTAACTACTAAATTCTAAATTACAATATGCTGTTTACAGTCATGATTATTGCCTTCGTAATAGGCTATGCGTGCATCGCACTCGAACATCCTCTTGGCATTAACAAATCGGCGACCGCCCTGCTTTTAGGAACCGTCATGTGGGTTTTGGGCGTGCAATACATGCCGGACGCGCACCATCATCTGGTGGAACATCTGGGCGAAGTGGCCGAAATCCTCTTTTTCCTGATGGGCGCCATGACCATTGTCGAAATTGTGGATATTCACGAAGGATTCCGCATCATTACCGACAAAATCAATACGACTAAAAAATCAAATTTGCTGTGGGTTATCGGTTTGATTACCTTTTTTATGTCGGCCGTTTTGGATAACCTCACGACTTCGATTGTGATGATTGCCCTGTTGCGCAAACTCATCGGAAATAAAAAAGACCGGTGGATATTTGCCGGATTGGTTATTTTAGCGGCAAACGCAGGCGGCGCGTGGTCGCCTATCGGCGATGTTACCACTATCATGTTGTGGATTGCCGGAAAATTTACTTCCGAGCATATTATTGCGGTTACGATTCTTCCAAGTGTCGTTTCGATCGTGATTCCTATTATTATACTCTCGCTGACGATGAAAGGAAACGTGAGCCGTCCTGGTGCTGCCGAAAAAAGTACGCATAAATTTCAAATTACCCAAGGCGAGAGCACTTGGATTTTCTTTTTGGGTGTAGGCGCACTGTTGTTTGTGCCTGTGTTTAAGACGATTACGAATCTTCCGCCGTATCTGGGAATGTTGGGCGGTTTGGCGATGCTTTGGATTATTACCGGATTTATGCACAAGCGGCGTCCCGAAAACGATGCCGATTATTTGTCGGTAAACAATATTTTGAGCCGGATTGATACGCCGAGCATCCTTTTCTTTTTGGGTATCTTGATGGCTGTGAATGCTTTGCAGACTTGCGGTCATCTCTCGCTTCTATCTGCAACCTTGGATAAAATCCCGATGGGCGATCCCGATAAATATTATCTGATTACGGTTATTATCGGTCTGTTGTCGCCGATTATTGATAACGTGCCTTTGGTGGCGGCCGCGATGGGAATGTACGATTTCCCGATGAATCATTATTTTTGGGAATTTTTGGCTTATGCTGCCGGAACGGGTGGTAGCATCCTGATTATCGGTTCGGCAGCCGGTGTCGCCGTGATGGGTATGGAAAAAATCGATTTCATCTGGTATGTGAAAAAGATTTCGTGGCCGGCGCTGTTGGGTTATTTAGCGGGAGCGGCAACTTATATCGTACAGCAATCTCTTTTCGGATGAAAATCGAACAAATCATAGCTGCAATAGAAGATTTCGCGCCGCTGTATTGGCAGGAAGATTTCGATAATTCGGGCATCCAAGTAGGCAACGTCGATCAAGAAGCCAAAGGTGTGCTGCTCTGTTTGGATATTACGGAAGCCGTTGTAGAAGAAGCGATTACTTTGAATTGTAATTTGATTATTTCGCATCATCCCTTGTTATTTAAGTCGTTACGAACGCTTACGGGAAAAACATACATAGAGCGATGTGTCGTAACAGCCTGCAAAAACGATATTGTGATTTATGCCGCCCATACCAATTTAGACAATGCCGTAGGCGGCGTAAATTACCGCTTGTCCGAAAAAATCGGATTACAAGATATTCGTATTTTACAACCCAAAGACGGACAAAATTATGGTTCAGGCGCCATCGGCGAATTGCCGGAAGTGATGGATGAAGCCGCTTTTCTGGAAAAAATCAAAAATACTTTCGGCCTTGCAAGTTTGAAGCATTCGCATTATACAGGCAAAATAATACGCAAAGTAGCGTTATGTGGCGGCAGTGGCGCCTTTTTGATTCCTCAAGCTATTGCATCGGGAGTGGATGTTTTCTTGACCGGCGAAGCCCGCTACAATGATTATTACGATGTGGAAAACCGCATTTTGTTGGCTGTTTTAGGCCATTACGAAACGGAGCTTTGCACAAAAGAAATATTTTTTGATATTATTTCCGAAAAAATACCTAACTTTGCGCTTCATTTTTCAAAAACGAATATAAACCCGGTTAATTACAGATAATCGATATGGCAAAAAAAGAACAAGCAACGGAAGAAAAAAAGGTGAAAACGGTCGAAAAAGCGCCGATAGCTGCGGCCGAAGGCGCCGATTTATCCATTGAACAAAAATTAATCAATCTTTACCGGCTGCAACAGATGCTGTCGGAAATTGATAAAATCAAAACATTACGTGGCGAACTTCCTTATGAAGTACAGGACTTGGAAGACGAAGTGGCCGGTTTGCAAACCCGTATCCACAATTTTCAAGGTGAATTGAAAGAATTGGAAACGACCATCGGGCAACAACGCATCAAAATTACGGACTCCACCGGTTTAATCGAAAAATACAAGGAACAATTGGATAACGTGCGGAACAACCGTGAGTTCGACAGTCTTTCCAAAGAAATCGAATACCAAGGTTTGGAAGTGGAATTAGCCGAAAAACGCATCCGCGAATTTACACACGATTCGAAAACTCTGGCCGAAGAAATTATCAAATGTAAATCAATGTTCGACGAACGGAAAATCGATTTGAAAGCGAAAAAAGAAGAACTGCACGAAATTGTCTCTGAAACGAAAATTCAAGAGGAACAACTGCGCGAAAAAGCGAAAAACTTGGAAACAACCATCGAACCGCGTTTGTTAATTTCGTTCAAACGGATTCGCAAAAGCGCTCGCAACGGTTTGGGACTCGTTTCAATTCAACGCGATGCTTGCGGTGGTTGCTTCAATAAAATTCCGCCTCAACGACAATTGGATATTAAACTCCGCAAGAAAGTTATTGTTTGCGAGAATTGTGGTCGGATTTTGATTGACCCGGAATTGGCGGGGATTGAATAAGCAATATTTTTCGGAATCCCATCCCCCCAATCGCTTTGCTTTATTGGGGGTTGTTTATGTTTAGACCTTCGGTCTATGTTTTTTAACATCCGGTTGATAGTTATTTTATAAAATTATTTCTGTAAATTTGCAGCCACAATAAACAACAATTCATGGCAGAAGATATAAAGTTATTGAAAGGCAACGAGGCCATCGCCCATGCATCCATTCGTTACGGAGCCGATGGCTATTTCGGCTATCCCATTACTCCCCAATCGGAAATCATGGAAACTTTGATGGAAGAAATGCCTTGGGAAACAACCGGTATGGTGGTTTTGCAGGCCGAAAGCGAAGTCGCCGCAATCAATATGGTTTATGGCGGCGCGGCTTGCGGTAAGCGGGTAATGACTTCCTCGTCGAGTCCCGGCATCAGTTTGAAACAAGAAGGAATTTCCTTTATGGCGGGCGGCGAATTGCCCGGTTTGATTGTGAATGTGATGCGCGGCGGCCCCGGACTGGGAACCATTCAACCGAGTCAATCCGATTATTTTCAGACGGTTAAAGGCGGTGGACACGGCGATTATCGCTTAATCACTCTGGCTCCGGCTTCGGTGCAGGAAATGGCCGACCATGTAGCTTTGGGCTTCGATTTGGCATTCAAATACCGCAATCCGGCAATGATTCTGACCGACGGTGTGATTGGTCAAATGATGGAAAAAGTGGTTTTACCACCACAGCGATCGCGACGGACGGACGAAGAAATTCGCCGTGAATGTCCGTGGGCGGCATTAGGTAAACCGGCTAACCAAAAACCGAATATCCATACTTCTTTGGAATTGGATTCCAATCTGATGGAACGGAATAATCTACGTTTTCAAGCCAAATACAAGCAAATCGAAGAAAACGAGGTTTTGTTTGAAGAATACCGTTGCGAAGACGTCGAATATTTAATCGTTGCATTCGGTTCGGCGGCTCGTATCAGTCAGAAAGTCGTGGATATGGCGCGTGAAAAAGGCATTAAAGCCGGATTGTTCCGTCCGATTACGCTTTGGCCGTTCCCGAAAAAAGCCTTGTTCGATTACGTCGGAAAAATCAAGCATATTTTGTGTCTTGAACTCAATGCGGGACAAATGATTGAAGACGTGCAGTTGGCCGTTGAATGTAAGATTCCGGTAATGCATTACGGACGTTTGGGCGGGATTGTGCCGACGCCGCAGGAGGTTTTGGAGCAGTTGTTAGCGATTAAAAATTAATATATGAAGCCTAAAAATACAATATTATTTAAACATGAGATTTCTCTTTTTGTGAATCCTGTAATTACAGGAATTGAACCGGCTGCAACCACTTTTTATAATGGAACTACGGGGGGAGATGTCAATACCGATGGATTTGGATCTGTTATTTTACGACAAGGCACAACCGCAACCAAATACTCTTCTAATGTTATAATTGATGCGGTTCGTGTCGTCGGCGAAAAATTCATCACTCAAAAAATAATCTTATGAAAACAAAATGGATACTTTTTCTTACTTTATTCATTGCTCTCGGCGGACAATATCTGTTGGCGGAAGAAAAAAATTGGATTGATAATCCTGATTTTGAAGACTCTTGGAATGACTTAAATACGCCTATATGGTGGACGCTTACCCCATCCGCAGGGGCAAAAGAAACTTCTATTGTTTACTCCGGCAGTGCAGCTCTCAAAATAACAGGCTCCAATCTTGCCAAATTATATCAATCTACCGATAATATTATACCTACCCAAGGCGAAACTTATGATTTAATTTTTCAGTATTATGTTGTTCAATCGCAAGGGGCCGATGATATTCGTTTGAATTGCGCATGGAATGGCGGCAATGTAGATGCAACACACGATGAAACTGTTTTGAAACAATCGTTCTCAGCAGATGAAAATGCACGATGGGAAACAAAAACCGTTCGCACAACAGCTCCAAAGAATGCTGTTTCATTCGATGTAGCTGTAGGAATACCCGCTGGAGCCATCGTTATTTTCGACGATTTCAGTTTCAAAAAAATAGACGGTTTGGGCCCGTCGATGACGGTTACTCCCTCCACGTTGAGCAAGGTAACTACAACGGTCGGCCTACCGGTAACATTCGCCAAAGTAATTGTAGAAACGGCTAATTTGCCCGAAGCGGTAGCGGTTTATATTACGGGAGCCAATCCCGAATATTTTGAAACGGACGTAACTTCCATTCCCACAACTCAAAACACAACCGAAGTAACAATTAGTTATTTGCCTGAGCTTGCCGGGAATCATCAAGCATCCATTTCTTTTGAAGTGCCGAGTTTGTCGACTTTATTTCAAAGTATTT
>JAISWY010000179.1 GCA_031270925.1 Candidatus Symbiothrix sp. | reverse complement strand
CGATGTCTGGAATGTTCAATTTCGCAGATATTTTTCAATTCGTCGTTAATTGTTTCAATAACAGATCGTTTCCTGAGAAGTATTTTATCTCTCATTGTCATCAGGCGGTTTTTCATATTTAATATTAAAAAATAATGAAATGAGTATTTAGCCATATCGGGGTGGGGGGGATGAATCGGTCTTTATGTTTTTTTGTATATCCAAAATAATATCGTAAATTTGCCCTCCGATTTTATCTAAAATCCGAAATGAACGCACTAACAGCCGTAGCCGGCGGAACCGGCTTCATCTTCTTCATGACTTGCGCGGGCGCCGCCATGGTCTTCTTCTTTCGCAAACAAACCAGTCGCTTCATGCAGACTTTGTTTCTTGGTTTTGCAGCCGGAATCATGATTTCGGCTGCGGTTTTCGGCCTGTTAGTGCCGGCAATCGACGAAGCGGAAGCCGGCGGAAATATCGGTTGGCTGCCTGCAGCGGGCGGTTTTGTATTGGGCGTTTTGTTTTTGTATCTGCTCGACCAACTGATTCCACACTTGCATCCGGGCGCCAACGAACAAGAAGGTTTGTCGTCGTCGATGAAACGCACCACGCTACTCGTTTCGGCCGTTACGCTGCACAATATTCCCGAAGGAATGGCTGTGGGACTGTCGTTCGCCTTGGCAGCGCAACATGGCGGAGATTGGGCGACTTATTCATCGGCCATTGCGTTGGCTTTGGGTATCGGCATCCAAAATTTTCCCGAAGGCGCGGCTATTTCTTTGCCGTTGCGACAGGAAGGATTGTCGGTTCGCAAATCGTTTTTCATGGGTTGCTTGTCGGGCATAGTGGAACCTGTTTTCGGTTTACTGATGGTATTGATTGCGGCTTGGATTGCTCCCGCGATGCCTTGGCTGCTGGCTTTCGCCGCCGGTGCAATGATGTACGTGGTGGTCGAAGAATTAATTCCCGAAGCGCATTTGGGCGAACATTCCAATATAGGAACACTCGCCGTAATGTCCGGATTTTTATTAATGATGATTTTAGATGTTGCATTAGGTTAAAATTTTATATTGATGTTGGATGTAGTCAAAAAATTACTGAGTGTCAAGAATATAGAAGACATTTCCGAAAAATGGCTCGAACCCGATCCCGAACAGGCGCCTCCGGTCGAAATGACACAGGAAGAAGTCTATGAAATGCTTTTTCAGAAATTGGAAAAGGCGCAAGCGGAAAATAAAAATGTTTATTTCCGTCTTTACAAGTATTTAGATACCAATTTACTAATCAAAGCCAAGGGTTTATTAGCCCATCTGCCCTTTGATTTGGCGCCGTGGCATTATCCACATTCCGAGTATTGGAAATACGTTGTCCCTACGGCCATGGGTGCGCGTTATCACTGTAAAGTATTGGAAACGAGCCGCGAAACCAATCCGCATTTCACGATCCGGGTCGATGCCTCCCATGCCATTGTACACGAAGCCGCATTGACCGAAGACGCCGAATACCAAGGGCTTGTCCTCGATACGATCGACAAGCAATTCGTGGTGGACATCGGACTGCATTTCCGTTGGAAATACGGAGGAATGACCGGTTATATGCCGCTTCCCGAAACCATCGAAACCACTATCCAACATGGCGACAAAATCAAAGTAAAATACATTGGGAAAAACGACCACGGCCTGCAATTCGCTCCAATGGAAGAAGTCGATTTCACTTCCTATATCGGCAAACCCGTTTGGGTGCAAACATACAGAAGCGGAGGCACCGTGCCTTATTTCATGGTGGAAGGAAAATACCGCGCCGAAATGCCGGTAACGCGCACCATCTATCCCGAAAAAAAGCGAAAAATGCAACGCCTGAAAGGGCAATGGCTCAATGGCGATATTATCAATTGCGAAGTGATTGATTATCAACCCCATCGCGGCTTGATTGTTAAATGTATCGACGACGCGTGGTTGTTTGAAATCAATTGGTGTTCCGATGAAATGATCGACTATATCGGCAAGGAAGTTCCGGTTCATGTACACAAATCGGAAGAAGAAGGCACAAGCTATCTGATTGATAATCTTTATACTGCAAAATTCCCAACCGGTGTAAAAACGCGCAATTTGGATAAATTAAACGATGGCGATGTGATTACCTGTAAAGTGTATTCGATTGATGTAAATCAACAATTTTTCCGCGTTCGCTGGATAGAATCCAAGAAACAATCGGAAGAATCATGATGAAATAAAAAAAAAAGTATTACTTTTGCGGCTGGTAAAATAAAAAATCATCCGTTTTATACCGGATATAATAATAATTCATAATTAAAAAAATGGCAATAATGAATTTTGGCGGCGTGGACGAACAAGTCGTTACCCGCGAAGAATTTCCGTTGGAAAAAGCAAGAGAATTTTTGAGAGGTGAAGTCATCGCAGTCATTGGTTACGGCGTACAAGGCCCCGGCCAATCGTTGAACCTGCGCGACAATGGCTTCAATGTGATTATCGGTCAACGCAAAGGCGGCAAAACGTGGGACAAAGCCGTTGCCGACGGTTGGGTGCCGGGCGAAACCTTGTTCGACATAGAAGAAGCCGTTCAACGCGGAACGATTATCCAATACCTGCTTTCGGATGCGGCGCAAATCGAAGTATGGCCGAGAATAAAACCCTATCTCACAGCCGGAAAAGCCCTGTATTTTTCGCACGGTTTCGGTATTACCTATAAAGAACGCACGGGAATCATTCCTCCCGCCGATGTGGATGTGATTTTGGTTGCTCCCAAAGGTTCGGGAACCTCCTTGCGTCGGATGTTTTTACAAGGCCGCGGCTTAAATTCAAGTTTCGCCGTATTTCAGGATGCCACCGGAAAAGCCCGCGAACGGACAATCGCTTTGGGTATCGGCGTAGGTTCGGGTTACTTATTTGAAACCGATTTCAAACGCGAAGTTTATTCCGATTTGACCGGCGAACGCGGCACTTTGATGGGCGCCATCCAAGGCTTATTATTGGCTCAATATGAAGTGTTGCGCGAAAACGGACACTCGCCATCGGAAGCATTCAACGAAACGGTCGAAGAATTAACTCAATCATTGATGCCCTTATTCGCCGAAAAAGGGATGGATTGGATGTACGCCAACTGCTCCACCACCGCCCAACGCGGCGCCTTGGATTGGATGATACCTTTCCACGATGCAACAAAACCGGTTTTTGCCAAACTATACAGTGAAGTAGCCAATGGCAATGAAGCCCAACGCTCCATCGACACCAACTCCAAACCCGATTATCGCGAAGGATTGGAAGCCGAATTGAAAACATTGCGCGAAAGTGAAATGTGGCGCACAGGGGCTGTGGTTCGTCAATTGCGGCCGGAGAATAATTGATTCGGAAAAGAATTTTGTTAGCGTGTAAACCTGTCTTTCAAAGGTTTACACGCTTTTTTATGGAAATATTATCGGTTGCATTTTAGATTGATTTTAGAAAGTCGATCAGCCAATCCCACGAATTTCCCCATTGTTCGGGATAACCGAAATGTGCCGTGTCTTCGGCCAACAATAATATTTTGGGTGCATCAATCTGATTATAAGCCGCATAAGTAGTAGTTGGCGCACAAACCATATCATTAAATCCGAAAGTATAAAATCCCGGAACCTGCAATTGACGAGCGAAATTCACGACATCGTAATAAGCGCAAGTTGCAATTTTATCTTTCAATTTCGGATCGTTAATATTCTGATCTTTAAACAGATGCGGCCAACCTCCGGCGCGACCGTGCAAATAACCCGTCAAATCGCATAAAGCCGGATGAATCGACACTAAGGCTTTGATACGTGCGTCCAACGCGGCGGTAATAATTGCTAATGCGCCTCCCTGACTGGAACCGTAAACGCCGATATTACCATTACATTCGGGCATCGCACTCAAAAAATCGACGGCACGCACGCAACCCACATACACTCGCTTATAATAATAGGCATCGCGGTCGTCCAAATTCATCCGGTAGTATTCGTAAATGGCGC
>JAISWY010000088.1 GCA_031270925.1 Candidatus Symbiothrix sp. | reverse complement strand
AGAAGGCGAATTTGTTACATCCATCGTAAACGGAAAAGATTGCGTTTTCACCTGTTACGACGAACAGGGAATTTGCCGTTGCGCCATCGAAAAAGCGTATCGCAAAGGCAAAACCCAATTCTACAAACCCATCTCTTGCCACTTATATCCGGTGCGCGTGGCGAAATACAAGGATTTTCGCGCCGTGAATTATCATCGTTGGAGTGTGTGCAAGGCGGCGTCAATCGCAGGAAAAAAAGACAATATGAAAATATATCAATTTTTGAAAGAACCGCTGATTCGCAAATTCGGCGCGGAATGGTATGCGCATTTGGAATTGATTGCGCGTGAATGGAACAACAAAGACTCTCTATAATAATTAAAGTATGAAAATCGCTTCATGTAATTTAAATGGTATTCGCTCGGCCGTCGGCAAAGGATTGTTCGAGTGGTTGGAGACGGAAAATCCCGATGTTTTTTGCGTGCAGGAAACGAAAGCGCAGCCCGAACAAATCGACGAACTGACATTCCGCAGCATGGGTTATGAATCTGTTTTGCTCCATTCGGCTCAGAAAAAAGGATATAGCGGAACAGCTGTTTTCTGTAAAACCAAGCCCGATTTTTACAAGATCGGCATGGGAAACGAGTTTTTCGACAACGAAGGCCGCGTGATTCGCGCCGATTTCGGAAACCTCACGGTGGTTTGCGTTTATATTCCGTCCGGCTCGATGGGCGAAATCCGTCAAGCCTTGAAAATGGAATTTTTGGGATTGTTTACCGAATATTTGTTGAATCTGCGGCGCGAGCGGCCGAATCTCATCATTTGCGGCGATTACAATATTTGCCACAAACCGATCGACATCAATCATCCCGAACGGCACGGCAATGTGTCGGGATTTTTGCCCGAAGAACGTGCATGGTTCGATGAATTGATTGCATACGGTTTTGTTGATTCGTTCCGAGAGTTCAATCAGGAATCCAAACAATATTCGTGGTGGAGTTTTCGTGCGGGCGCCCGTGCTAAAAACTTGGGTTGGCGCATTGATTATCATATAGTTACGGATGCCTTGAAAGAGCGTTTGAAATCGGCGGCGATTCGTCCCGAAGTGGTGGTGTCCGACCATTGTCCGGTTATCGTGGAAATTGAGAATTGAGAATTGAGAATTGAGAATTGAGAATTGAAAATTACTAATTAAATATTTAAAAAAATGAATGAATTGAAAAGTTTTATTATCGACGCCAATGCATGGCCTGAATTATTCAATCGTCTGTTAAGCGAAAGTTTGCGTTTCGGTGGAAAAATCATTATCTGTTTAATTATTTATTTTGTCGGCCGGAAATTGATTAAGTATGTCGATCGATTAACCGGTCGAATGATGAGTCGCAAAGAGTTTGATCCCTCGGTTGCTTCATTTCTCCGCAACTTGATTAATATTCTTTTAACAATAACCTTGTTGATTGCCATTGTTAATATCTTGGGCATCAATAGCAGTTCGTTTGTGGCTTTGCTGGCTTCGATCGGCGTGGCTTTGGGTATGGCTTTGAGCGGTACGCTGCAAAATTTCGCCGGCGGTGTGATGATTTTGTTGTTCCGTCCGTATCGGGTGGGGGATTACGTCGAAGCACAGGGGCAAGGCGGTACAGTGAAAGAAATTCAGATTTTTAACACCGTCATCACGACGACCGACAACCGCACGATTTACATTCCCAACGGCGGATTAAGTTCCAATGTAATAGTGAATTACAACCATCAACGCAACCGTCGAATCGAATGGGTGGTTGGCGTGGCTTACGGAACCGACTACAGCCGCGCCAAAGCGATTCTTGCGGAAATTTTGGGAACCGAAAAACGTATTTTATCCGATCCGGCGCCTGAGATTGTGATTAAAGCCTTGAATGAAAGTTCGGTGGATATTCAAATTCGCGCATGGGTCGGTCGTACTGACTATTGGGATGTTTATTATCTTCTGAATGAACGGATTTATACCGGATTTACGGAAAAAGGCATTGATATTCCGTTCCCGCAATTGGTGGAGCATTTGGCAGAGAAAGGTCAATAATCTTCTTTTAAAGTAAATTTGAAAAGCAGTTGAAGATAACATCTTCTTTGTGAGCGGTTTTTAACAAATAAAATACAGGATGTAACAGGATGAACCAATTTACAACTCCCACTTATATTATCGACGAAACGCTGCTTCGCCGGAATTTGAGTTTGATAAAATCCGTCAAAGAACGCGCCGGAGTCAATATTATTCTGGCTTTTAAAGCCTTTGCGATGTGGAAAGTTTTTCCGATTATTAAAGAATACATCGCTTATTCGACGGCCAGCTCGCCTTATGAAGCGCAATTGGCCTTGGAGGAAATGGGTAGTTTGGCGCATACTTATTCGCCGGCTTATATTGAAAAAGATTTTCCGGTAATAAAAAAATGCAGTTCGCATATTACGTTCAATTCCTTATCGCAGTTTCATCGTTTTTACAAGGAAACCTTGAATAATCCGCACCCGGTTTCGTGCGGGTTACGCATCAATCCCGAATATTCCGAAGTGGATACCGATTTGTATAATCCGGCGGCTCCGGGTTCCCGCTTGGGGATTGTCCGTGAAGAATTGGGCAATGTTTTACCCGAAGGTGTGGATGGTTTGCATTTTCATACGCTTTGTGAATCAACGTCTTACGCATTGGAAAATACTTTGAAAAAAGTCGAAGAAAAATTTGGCGAATTTTTGTCGCAAATCAAATGGTTGAATATGGGTGGCGGCCATCTGATGACGCGGAAAGATTATGATGTCGAGCATTTGATTCGTCTGCTACAAAATTTCAAGCAAAAATACCCGAATTTGGAAATTATTCTCGAACCGGGTGCGGCCTTTGTCTGGCAGACCGGCGTTTTGCTTGCTTCCATAGTCGATATTGTTGAAAATAAAGGCATTAAAACCGCTATCTTGGATATTTCGTTTACCTGCCATACGCCCGATTGCTTGGAAATGCCTTACAAGCCGACAGTCCGTGGCGCCTGCCAAGAACCGCTTGAAGGCAAACCGACTTACCGTTTGGGTGGCAATTCCTGCTTGAGCGGCGATTTTCTCGGCGATTGGAGTTTCGATAATGAATTAAAAACCGGCGACCAAATCATTTTCGAAGATATGATTCATTATACAACGGTTAAAACGACGATGTTCAACGGCATCCCACATCCCGATTTATGTATTTTGAAAACCGGCGGTTCGCTCGAAACGCTTCGTCGATTCGGTTACGAAGATTATAAGAACCGGATGAGTTGATTATTCTTTTTCTTTCGAATCGATCCAAATGGTAACCGGCCCGTCGTTCACTAATTCTACTTGCATATCGGCGCCGAACGTTCCGGTTTGAATGGGCTTATGTAGGGCAAGGCTCAAGGATTGACAAAATTGTTCGTACAACGGCATCGCAATTTCCGGTTTGGCTGCCCGGATATACGATGGGCGATTGCCTTTTTTCGTTGAAGCGTGCAAGGTAAACTGGCTTACGCACAAGATTTCGCCGCCCGTATCTAAAATGGAACGGTTCATTATGCCCGCTTCATCGTTGAAAATTCGTAAATGAACTGTTTTTTTGATTAGAAAATCAATATCCGGTTGATTATCGGAATCTTCGATTCCCAATAACACTAACAGGCCTTGACCGATGGCGGATTTGATTTTTCCGTCGATGCTTACGGAGGCTTTTGAAACTCGTTGAATTAGAATGCGCATATTATTATCATTTCCAAGCCGTAAAAAGAATTTCGGCCTTGCTTTTTCCGATTAATTCCACAATTTCGGATTCCGGCGCTTCCTTGATTCGCTTCACGCTTTTGTATTTGTTCAATAATTTTTCTTTGATAACCCGCCCGATGCCTTTAATCTTATCCAATTCCGATTCAGTCTGTTGCTTGCTCCTTTTTTGCCGATGAAACGTGATGCCGAAACGATGCGCCTCATCGCGCAACTGCTGAATGAGTTTCAAACTTTCGGAATTTTTATCCAAATACAAAGGAATCGGATCATCCGGAAAATAGATTTCTTCCAAACGTTTGGCGATGCCGATGATGGCGATTTGCCCGTACACTCCCAAATCTTTCAATGCATCGGTTGCAGCGTGCAATTGCCCCTTACCACCATCTATCACAATGAGTTGCGGCAACGATCGCTCTTCTCTCAACAAGCGTTTATACCGGCGCGTAACGGTTTCATACATCGAAGCGAAATCGTCGGGGCCAACCACCGTTTTAATATTGAAATGCCGGTAATCGTTTTTCGACGGCTTGGCCTTTTTGAACACCACGCACGACGATACGGGGTTGGTTCCCTGAATATTCGAGTTGTCGAAACATTCGATGTGCATCGGTAAATCCTTCAAATGCAGGTCGTTCTGCATGGTTTTTAAAATGCGGGTGGTGCGTTGTTCGGGATTCAATTGTTCGGCCTGCTTCAGTTGGTCGAGCTTGTATTGCTGCACGTTTTTCTCCGATAATTCCAGCAGTTTTTTCTTTTCTCCCCGTTTCGGAATAATAAATTCAGTATTGCGCCATACCAAATCGGGCAAAAACGGGACGATAATTTCGCCGGCATTGTTTCCGAATCGCGCGCGCATTTCCGCAATCCCCATCGCCAAAATGCTTTCTTTCGATTCGTCCAAGCGTTTTCTATATTCAATCGTATATCCTTGTGTAATAGCGCCTTTCGTGATGTGCAAATAATTAACATAGGCCGATTGCTCGGTTTCGTCGAACGAAAAGACGTCGATATTCCTGTTTTCGCTTGGGTTTACGATGATGGATTTGGCGGAATAATTTTCCAAAAATTGGTAACGCTTTTTGAGAATGTTCGCTTCCTCGAATTTTAGTTCCGTTGCGGCATCCATCATTTCCCGGTAAACCAATTGGCTCATTTCCTTACTGTTACCTTTCAGAATTTCTTCAATGATGCGCACATTTTTATTGTAATCGTCCTCCGATTGAAGTCCTTTACAAGGCCCTGCGCATCTTTTGATATGGTATTGCAGGCAAAGGCGGAACCGTTGTTTTTCGATATTTTCTTGGTTCAATGCGTATTTACAAGTGCGAATCGGATATTCCGAAGTGAGCATCTGCAATAAGCGCTTGATTTCGTTTACCGCGGTGTAAGGTCCGTAATAGTGCGATTTATCGTCCGATTTTCGTCTTGTCAGGAAAATGCGGGGAAAGGCTTCGGCCGTAACCACAATCCATGGATAGGTTTTGTCATCTTTGAGCAAGACATTATAACGCGGCTGATGCTGTTTTATCAAGTTGTTTTCCAACAGGAAAGCGTCTTCTTCCGATTCGACGACCAGATAACGGATATTCCTAATTTTCCGCACCATAATGTGTGTTCTCGGATTATCGTGTATCCGGGCAAAATACGAAGTAACGCGCCGTTTCAGGTTTTTGGCCTTGCCCACATAAATAATTGTATCGTTCTCATCCAAGTGCATATACACACCCGGACTTTCGGGAATCGCGGCTAAAACAGCCGACAAATCGATTGATGTATTTTCTTGCCCCATCTGTTATTGATTTCAGCATACAAAAGTATGATTTTTTTTGAATTTTAAGTAAAAAACACCATGCTTTCACAAGCACAGTGTTTTCTTGATGAAGAAAGTATATTAAAATTGTTAAACTTTCACACTATTAGTAAACCGTATAGGTTCCGCCTTCCTGCACGCAACGAACGTGTTCGCCGTAATTCTTGGTGTAACTTCCACCGGCGCTGCCGCCGGATCTGTAAAAATACTTGTTTCTCGCCTCCCCATTGTCGACGGCGTTGGCGCTCCATGTGTGGCAGTTGTTTGATTCGTGAATACTTCCTACATAGCTATCCGCTGAACCAATGCCACGGTAACCTCCACCGCGAATAGGAATGTAACCGCGAGTTTGTCGATCATTCGAAAGCGAAGTATGCAAGTTCAGATCGGGGGTGGCTATCGCCGCCAATTCCGTCCATGAAGCTACTACCCAACCTTCAGGACAAGGATTGTTGGTTTCCATATTCCAAGTTGTACCGGAAATAGAGCGAACGTGGTTTAACTCACGTTCTGCGTAAGTAGCGGCCGGCGTTCCGTTTCCCCATTTGTAATAAGCGCCGAATACTGCATCGCTTTCTCCGTAAGGATCTTGGGTATAATTAGCTCCTGCTGCATGGCACATATCAATTCGCCACGTATTGGTGGTAATTTTAGCGGGACAACCGCAAGCCGCGTCCTGAATGCTGATTATAACCGAATCTTTATAAGAACTACTGTTATACTGATAAATTGCATACAATGTTACTTTCAAGGCCGAGTTACGGGTTTTGCCTGTTCCAAGGGAAACTACATTCGGTTTGAACCGCAACACAGCCGTTTCCGTTCCATTGCCGGTAACATCTGCCACAATGCCGTTCGGGTCGGAAACCAAATAATTGATTGTCGTAGGAATATTATTCCATGCCGTTTTATCGGTAGTCATAACCGAGCCGGAAGAGTTGGCGGTCGTAATTGATTTATATCCGCCTTTGAACGAATAGTTTACTACATAATATCCGCCTACCATCGTAGAAGTAGAGAAGTCATCCGGACGAACATTCAACGGCAAGCGATTATTTCCCCATGCCTGCGATTCCGTATCGCCGGTTTTATGTACATCGAAACAAGTTTTACCTCCCATGAAAACGGTGTAGTTCAATGCGTCCGGCAAGGTAGGACTGGCTGATGAGGTATTTGCTGTTACCTCCAATAGTTTCAATGCGGATTTTTTGGGGTTATCCCAACCTGTACACGTGGAACCCGAAGGGCTGGTGTTGATATAAGTGCCGGTATTCACATCGAACGTCTCAAAACGCTGCGTACTGGAGCTTAAATCTCCCAATCCATCCATATCATTGGCCGCTTCGCACAAGATATAGTGCTTACCCACAGCAAATGTTTGTATGGTAATTTGATTGGTGGTACCCCACGGCAAGAAAAGCATTTTCTTGTAGTATCCGACGCCGACACCGTTCGGTAATTCGACACGGTCGCTATCGAATACCCAAAATTCAAGCCCGTTCGCGTTATAATGGCCGTTAGCGCCCGTCCATCCGGGAATTATCGATGATTGAGCATTTTCTACATATACCCATCCTTGATAATAGTAAGGAGCTGTGCCGGAGGAAATCGTGGCGTTGTATTGAATTGATTGTCCCAATTGCAATTTATTGCTCGAACCTTGCAATTCTACGGAGCCGATGGCCTGACAACCGCTCATCAAATAGAAAGGTCCCGAAACAAATCCTTCGCCGCAACTGTTGCTTCCGCGAACTTCCAACGAGAGGTCGGTCAAAAGGTCATTTGTTAGATCTCCACTCGGAATAGAGCTTTTCGCCGGAAACGATACCATTGCCGAACTGCCGTCGCCGTAAGGCAAAATACGGAAAGCTTTTTTAGAAGGATTGTTTACATCGGCCGGATCGTAGATATCGCCATTTTTTAGCAATGTCCATGTATATTGGTCGGGAGCGGGAGCGGCCGAAATCGAATAAGTGGTTTCCGTGCCGAAGTATTCTATTGACGCCGGCTTAATTTGCCATTGCAGGAAAGGCGAAGAGGATTGAACCACCTGAATCGGGTCGGAGATGCGGCTCCAACAGCCGGAGGCATTTTCGTAACGCACCGTATAAGTACCTGGTTGCGAAGCCATGAATTGCGGCAAGGCGGCTTCATAGTAAGGAGTGGACAAACCATCTTTAAACCATTGGTATTTTGTTCCGGTTTGCGTACAACTCAACATGGCTGGTGTGTCGCGGCAGATATTGGCTGTGGACACCACGTCGCCTTTCCACGCCACCATCGGTTGCTGTGGTTCGGCGCTATAGTTCACGGTTAATTCGCCGGATGCTACCGTAACGGGGCAAGCGTCCATTGTGGTCGTCATCCTGACTGACAAGACACAACTTGTCAAATCGGTCGGCACGATGTAAATGGCTTCGCCGCTGCTTTCGCCCCAAAGTTTGTCGTTCAAATACCAGTAGAAATGGCGGGTCTCCCCGTATTGTTCGGGATTCTGAATTTCCAGACGCACCGTCGAATTGGCGCAAACTTCGGTAATATCTTCGATGGGAAGGCCATTGGCCAATACTGTAGGAGGTGTTATTGGCGAAGTTGAATTGGAGTAACTTACAGAAACGGATTGTGTCGGTTTCGACCAGCATCCTCCAGCGTCGGTCACGCAGGCCGACCAGTTGCCGACATCGCTTTCGTTATCTAATTCAATGGTTTTTTGACCGTTGTATGTTGGTTGTAACAAGCCGTTTTTGAACCATTTAACCGAGTTACTGTCTTCCACGCCCAATACTTGCAATTTCACGGGTCTCGTGCCACAAATAATTCCGTTATTTTCCATTAACAGAGTGTAGTTTCCCGGCGCCGTGGACGGCGAGCTTGTAGGCGTAACCGTAGCGATCGTTCCGCAACCTTGCATCCCTGCATAGACCGTATAAATTCCGGCTTGTGTAAGCGATACACCCCGTCCTGTTGCAACAAGCGTGTGGCCGAGCATCCAATAATAGGCAAGAGCCGACATTTCGTCTTCCGTAAGATTATAGTTCGCGTCGTTTGTAACCTCGGCCACATAAGCGTAAACGGCTCCGCCCGAACAAATCGTGCTCGGATCATTGTAAGTCTGTACGCTTTTCACATTATAAGAAGCGCTGCAAGTGGCTCCTTGCTGATGGAAAACGAATGTGGCCGTTTGATAACAGGGACTGATAACCTGCACCACTGCCGAAACGGGGTTTCCGTAAGGGTTTACATTGAATTGGATGTTAAATTCAGGAGTGATGGAAGTTGCCGGAGTAACGGAAGCAGGCCCCGACAAAACAATGAATTGATATTCACCCGACATGGAGCAATTTTCGTCCGAAATAGTTGCCTCAATTGATTGGTTGCCTTCAGCCGGAACAGGTTTGTCCGACATACCCCAATTGTCTGTGGTCGTTAGTGTCATCCGGCTTACGCTTGTAATGGAGCGCCATTTGAGTCCGTCCCATATAAATTCGCCGGTAATGCCATTCGCGCCTTTGGTGGTTGTACTTGTGTTGTAAACCAGCATTCCTTTGGCTTGGTCCGAACCTGTTAGGGATAGTTGAAACACTTCCACATCCGTCAGCGCCACATTGGGTAATAATAAACCGAGATCGGTATTCCCTTTGGATAAATCAAGAATAGCGCCCGGATGGGGATCTTCTGCGGCGCCGATTCTAACTTGTGCGTTACTTTGAACACTTGACAACAATATTACAGCTGCCATCATGATCTTAAAACAAACTTTCTGCATAATTATTACTTTAATTGTTCTTTGTGCTTTCAGGATACAAAATTACAACTGCTCCTATTCAAAAAATGATATATTCAATATTAATTTATCATTGTTTGCAACACGAAAAACAAGAAAGTATCATAAAGTGAGACGATTAATTAATTTTAGCTTTTAATAAGTTAAAATTCAGTTAATTGATCAATTTGTTCTCTCATTGTTCGCGACACATTATGACATATAATCTCATTGGAATGAGTTAATAAAGCAGAAAAGCGAAGCAAAGTAGAATAATGATGGGAAAACAGATGATTGAGATTACAATTATTTTGCAAGAAGACAGGTTCCGTAACAAAAACCCATAACGACAACAACGAATTTTGGTTGTACTCGAGGAGCATATTCGTGGAAGTAACGCTGAGGGACGAATACCATATATTCCAATTGCAGCCCATTTTGTTTTTTCCCGTTTGAAGGATTTCTTCATACAGGTCGAGCAAGTTGATTAGGTCGTTTTGCAATAGCTTTATATCCTCACCGGAAAGATAGCTGATTGAGTGAAAATGCTTGATTCGGAAGACTGTCCGTTCCATTAAATTGCTATCAATAACGGCGTTGACTTCCGGTATCGAATTATAGTAATAAACACATTCCCTTTGCAGGGATGCGAGGTCTTCGGGAATATGAAAATCGGCAAAGCGGGTATTCGCAGGGATGGCTTTGTGGTAATACAAATAAAGAAAATATTCGAGTTTGAACAAATAAGGCTGATATGCAAACTGCATTGGAAATTCGTTGAGAAGCGCCATCAGGCTTGCTCTACCGGTGCGATTCGCATCCCGTAAGTGGATAAGCAGATATTGTAGCGTTTTTTTGTAGAATTGTTCCACACTATTATTTCCCGAATTAACCGTTTCGCTTATTAAAATCCGGGCGCTGCTGTTGGTATT
>JAISWY010000066.1 GCA_031270925.1 Candidatus Symbiothrix sp. | reverse complement strand
GGGTTATCTTTCAAGAAGCGTAAAACATATTCCACTACTTTCCGGTGCCACGAAAACCATTGCCAGCCGGCGTAGATATTGGGAATCGGCGGGCGCTTGTATGATTTAGCGAATTTATTCAATCCTTTAATCATCCACGTTTGTATTTTTTGCGGAACAAGCGGAATATATAAATCCGTATAATTATAATGTTGTGTACGGCTTAAATATTTGTTTTTGCGCCAATTTTCGGTTTCTTCGGGCGAATCGAAATACATATAACTGCGTTCTCCCGCTTCAAAAACCGCATCCAAAGCCGCCGACGACATGCAAGGATAATCCTGTCCGCTAATTAAATGAAAATAGTCGAATTTCTTGGGCGAGGCGATGGCCGCTTCCAGCATGTTCAATGTAGCGCGTACCATGCTGAATCCTCCGTGATTCACGCGCACCGAAGGCACGAAAGTTACATCCGCGCGTTTTTTCAAACGGGCAATTTCGGACGTTTGCATCATCTGCCTGCTTTTTTTATCCACATGTATAAAAAAATAATGATTGGGCGCTTTTAGTAAATCGATAAGCGCTTCCAATTGTTTAGGGTATGCGTGAACTTGTAACAAGAATGCGTGCAACTTCATATTATGTTAATCTCCAATAATGGTGGCAAAGGTAGTAAAAAAATCAATTCCCGAAGATAAAAATAAGAATAAATCTATTGTAAATGAAAAATATTATTTACCTTTGTGCAAATTTGAAATTTTAAATAGATGAAGCGGTTGTTCATTTTGCTTGTTGATTTGGCTATCATTTACGCAAGTATTTTTGTCAGTTACAAGTTGTTAGGGGAAACTTTGCTCAATTATTGGAGCAATATCTGGGCATTTTATATTCTTACACCTTTTATTGGTGTTTTGTATCTTATTTTGATGTACGCTTTCGGCTTGTACAACTCCATTCGCCGTTCGATAGGCGATTTGTTATACACCGTATTCCTGATTTCCGTTTCGCTATCCATCGGAATCATGGCTTTGTGTTTTTCGATCAGGGCGGTTACTTTGTCTTTCCCGCGAAGCGTATTGTTGCTGAGCACGGTATTTTATTGGATGGGATTGACTACTTGGCAGGTGCTTGTGTGGACTTTTACCAAAGCGCGAATCGGAGTTAAAAAAGTAATCGTTGTAGGGCCGCAAGCCGAAGCGTTCGCTGCCAAATTATCGGCGAAATACCATGATGCCTATTCCATTCAAGCGTTTTGCAACGAAAATGAAGGAAATTTGCTGAAACAAATCGGTAATTGCCAAATGGTGTTTCTTACGGCGGGGATAACCAATCGGGGACGCGATAAAATATTGCTTTATACGGCGCAACACTCCATTGGCGTTTATTTTGTTCCCGAATACCGCGACGTTGCCATTATGTCGTCCGTCATGGAAAAGACCGATGATATTCCTACCTTCTACATTTCAAAATTGGGGTTGAGCATCGAAGAACGGTTTCTGAAACGAGTCGTCGATTTGCTTTTGGGTTTTTTGGGTTTTATTGTTTTTCTGCCCTTCGGCTTGATTACCGCATTATTGGTTAAATTAGACGGAGGCCCTTTATTTTATTGTCAGGAACGCTTAACGCGCAAAGGCCGAGTGTTCAAAGTGATTAAATTCCGCACGATGGTTCCCGATGCCGAAAAATTATCGGGGCCTGTACTAGCCGGCGAAAACGATCCGCGGATTACCAAAGTCGGCCGGATTATTCGTGCCATTCGCTTGGATGAAGTACCGCAAATATTAAATGTGCTGAAAGGCGACATGAGTATCGTTGGCCCGCGCCCCGAACGACCGTTCTTTACCGATCAATTCGAAAAGCAGATTCCGCATTACCGCCAGCGCTTGAATGTAAAAGCAGGATTAACCGGCTTGGCGCAAGTAGAAGGCAAATACAATACCTCGTTTGAAGATAAATTGCGTTACGATTTATTGTATATCAGTCGCTACTCGCTGTTCCGGGATATTTTGATTATTATGCAAACCGTAAAAATCCTGTTTGTCAAAGACAGCACCGAAGGCGTATAAATTCGAAATTAATCGTTTTTATGCAACACGTATTTCTTGAAATAATGCTTCATGGCGGAGAAGAATCCGTCTTTTCGGATGCATTGCCGGAAATAGAAAAAATCTTGTTGCAGTTTTATCCGATAATGAAAAAAGATAAGGAAAAGTGTTCGAGAAACTGCACCATCGCCCCATCGACGGAACCACGCCCAACGCTGCATAGTATATTTCCGGCCGGCTTCATTGAGCCATGTTCCTGCATAATGATGCACGGTATAGGTGTTCGGCGTGATTTTAATTAATCCTGTGTGGAAATTCTTGCCGGTAAATACATCCGGCATATAAAAAGAATGAGGAATATTGGCAAAATGCTCCTGCCACACCTCATACATTACATGTGGTAACACTTTCGAATTGTCGAATGGGCGATTGGCATAGTAATCCAATGCTTTTTTGATATACGGATGCCCTTTTTCGGCGCCAAAGCAACCCACTTCCATCCAGCGCGAAGTGGTACTTTCTATACCCATCATCAAATCGGTATCCAGCATACTTTCGTCAAACGGTTTGATCACTTCCACGTCGGTATCCAAATAGATGCCTCCATAGTGATACAAGGCATATAAGCGCATCGGATCAGCAGCAAATCCATATTGTCTTGCTTCAAATCCTTCTTTTATAAATTGAGATGAATTGATGTCGAAACGGTTGAAATCCCACAACATAAATTCATAATCGGGCAAATTAGCTTTCCAAGTAGCTATGTATTGTTGGAATTTTTCGGGTATGGGTTTATTTTCTTTTGACACCCAGATATAATGTATTATTTTTGGAATC
Organism: Candidatus Symbiothrix sp.; assembly: GCA_031270925.1. Lineage (GTDB taxonomy): Bacteria > Bacteroidota > Bacteroidia > Bacteroidales > Azobacteroidaceae > Azobacteroides. The sequence continues at coordinate 2,492 of JAISWY010000066.1, read as the reverse complement.
ATATAAAAAGTATTATATTAATCAAGTTGCGTATTTTTTCCCAGTATTATCTCATATACCGTAACCAATCGATTGATAAAACGGCAGAGTCGAAAAGTGAATTTGTACTTTAAGGCTTTGTGTATATCCTGATTGACCTTTTGAAAATACCGGTAATCCATCAAGAGCGAAGCAGGAATCAAGCGTTCTTCGGCCGCTTCGTTTTCGCGGATCCTTCCTTTAGGATCGGTATTGCTGATGCCGCCCATATCGAAGCAAACCATCACAATATCCAAATACCGGATGGATACATTGTTCAAGCCGATGGTTTTCATGAAAAACAAGCGGTCGGAAACGATGCGGTTTTGCTCGTCGTACAAACCGTATTGCTCGAAAACTTTTTTGCGTATAAATGTTGCTTGATGAGGAAGATAGCCCACGAAAAAGTCGAACAGGGTCATTTGCCGGCCTTGTTTTTCGCGCACGTAGGCCCAGCCTTTTTCCATCACTTTTTTTCCGTTGGGATATTCTCGGACAATGGATCCCGTAAGCATGTCTTCGGGATAAGACCGGCTGAACGTTTGCGTAAGCACGTTGGAATCGTAAAACACATCGCCGCTGTTCAGGAATTGCAGATATTCGCCTTGCGCTTTCCGGATGCCTTTGTTCATGGCTTGGTAAATGCCTTTGTCGGGTTCGCTGACCCAATAGGAAATCTTGTCGGCGTATTGCCGGATAATGTCGGTGCTGCCATCGGTGGAAGCTCCGTCGATAACAAGGTACTCAAAGTCGGTAAACGATTGATTCAAAACGCTTTCTATCGTTTGCCTTAAACCTTCCGCATTATTATAATTGACTGTGACAATTGATAGTTTCATTTCATTTTCGATAAGTAAAATAAAAATTCAGTATAATATTGTACTCGATGTCTTTGCTCCATCGCGTGGTATTAAAAAGGAAGCAGGTTTTGGCGTGTAACATTGCTATCTCCTCAACTTGTTTCGGGTGGAACAAACGCCTGAAAAGAATTCTAACAGCTAAAACCGCTATGTTTTTCAATTGTGCCGGACGATTTAAACGGCTGAAATAAAGCAGGATATCGTATTTTCCCAAGATAGGTGTAGATTGGATAATGCCTTTACGCAAGCCTTCACGATATTCTTTTGTCAAACGGGCAGGCGGAATAAAATGGGAAAAATGCAAGGCTTCGTCATAAAACAGGCGGTAACCCATCAGCAATATGCGGCGGCACATTTCCGAGTCATCCCCGGCCAATAACAAATTGCCTTTTCGTCCGACCAGCAGCATGGGAAAATCGTTGGCTATGGTTTCTATAACAATGGCTGTTCGTTGGACAGAAGCTGCACCCCAAATATAGTTTTGATGCAGAAATCCGGTGTGTTGCGCTTGTTTTCCTATGGCGTACACAGCGCTGTAATCCAAAAACCAGTCGGGTAAATCGATCAGACTCACACCCGTGCTTTGTCCGCCTAATACGCCGATGGTCGGATCCGATTCCATTCGGTCGAACGCGAGTTGCATGTAGTTGTATTTCAGCCAATTATCGTCGTCGCACCAAAGGGTGTATTTGTAGGAAGCATGTTTTATCCCTGTTTGCCGGGCATAAATCACACCGGCGCGGTTTTCGTTTATAATCATCATTGGAAAAGGCGATCCGTATCGTTCCCATTCCGATTGCGCCGTTTCTTTCGTTGTATCGGTCGATGCGTTGTTTATGAGAATGATTTCCACGGGAATCGTTTCCGTAAATCGCTGGCCGGCCAAATGCCTCAATGTTTCCGGCAGGCGTTCGGCGCTATTGTAGCAGCAGATAATGACAGAAATACCTTTATCCATGTTACTGTTTTTTTAGGTTCCATTGAATCGACGGGGCGATCATAACTTCTCTTGCGCAGGATACCGATTCGTTAACAATATCGAAAGAGAGTATCCGTTCCACTTCCTGTGTTGGCGACACAATCCATTTTACATTTTTTACACTCGACGACAGCGCTAAACGGTATTTTCCGGTTTTCAGTATTGCGATGTTTACTTCGGCGATGAGGCTGTTGTCGCCTAATGTCATCCGCCGGTTGATTTGCGCATCGGCATCCGATTGTTCACTTTGATACAAAGGCACGCCGGCGTCGTTGAAAAGCCAGTAGCCAATCGTTATATTCGAGGCGATTTCGTGGCAATCGAACCTGATTTGCAGGAATAATTTGTCGGTATTGGAAAAAACTTCCGTGCTTACCGGTTGCAAGTTACCGTCTAATAACTGCATGCCGGTAAATGTAATTTCCGGCGCGTCTTTTTTATTGTCTTTTTTTACCCAGCTTGTTTGTTGCTTGTCGAAATAAGCTTCCAAATAATGGTTGATACTGCTCACGATATCGCCGGAATAATGGATGGCGCCCTGCTTCAGCACTAAACCTTTAGTACATAATTTCCGCAGGCTGTCCATGTTGTGGCTCACAAACAAGACGGTTCGTCCTTCGCCTTTGCTCACATCC
>JAISWY010000049.1 GCA_031270925.1 Candidatus Symbiothrix sp. | reverse complement strand
TTTGCATTTTTCCGTTGCATTTTTGTATCCCGAAAAAAAAAGCTGCTCTACCTTTGCTTCCGTAATTTTTAAATTTTATATCATGAAAACAAGAAACTTTACCCGATTGTTTTTAATTGTTGTATTCTTTTTAGGAATACATAATGTCAACGCGGCTGTTGCCGACCCGCCGGAAAGCTTTCTAGCAGCGCCTACTCACGATGCAAGCGAAGTGCTTGCGCTTTTCAGCACGACTTACACTCCGACTACAGGAATAAAAACGATCCTCGATGCTTCGGGTGCGTCAAAAGGCGAAGTTACAACCGTATCGGGAAAAGAACTTATTTACATCAGCAGCGCGTTGAACGGTTGGGTCAATATCAACTTCACTCAAGCGGTGGACATCAGTCAATATGAATATTTGAATATGGATATTTATGTTGTTTCAGGAGCATTCGACTGCAAGGTTCAGTTTACAAGCGAAACATCGGCTGTGGTTATTACTCCAAAATTGGCAGAAGGCTGGAACCGGGTGCAGTTGAGTTTGAGCGATTTTACCAATTCGCTTACTCCTCCGGCCCTCACCGGCGTCAACCAAATTAGAATTATCAACAACGGTGGTTATCAACGCACGGTTTACATTGATAATATCTACGCATTCGGAGCTACCGGTTCGACGCCGATTGATGCTGAACTCCCTGCAACCATGGCGCCTGCGCCTACGCACGACGCGGCAAAAGTAAAATCCATTTTCAGCGATGTTTATACAAGCGTTACCGAAATAAGCAGTCTTACCGGAACGGGAACGTTGAAAATACTCAGCGTAACACCGACCGAAAAAATTATGAAAATTGAAGGCGGATTGAACTATTGGTCAAATCTGAACATTCAAGTTACCAGCTTCGACGATAGAGAATATATCCACGCTGATATTTTTGTTGTCCGCCAATCGGGAAATGTAACGCTCAAATTTAATTGGGGCGCCGGCGTTGGCGCAACAGTTTCAAAAATACTAACTCCGGGCTGGAATTATTTAGATATTCCATTGGCTGATTTCAAAGAAGGAGGAGCATCATTAGCCGCCGTATCACAGTTTTGCATCATACGCGAAGGAGGATATGCCCAAAATATCTTCATCGACAATCTGTACACTTATGGCGACAGCGAAACAGGCATAAATCCTGACGATCCGACTGCACCGACCACATCGGCGCCGACTCCGATACACGATCAAGCCGATGTAAAATCATTGTTCAGCAATGCTTATACCGACATAACCGCTTTGTCTCAAAGCAATCCGGGAAGTCCTACAAGTGAAATGGATTTTATCGAGCCGATAGATGGCGACGATATGATCCGCTTTACCGGAATGAACTGGACGCTGGTAAGTATCGCTCCTGCCGTAAATATCGACGATATGGATTATATTCATTTCGACATATTCTCGTTGGGAGAACCCAAACTTGTAATCGGACTTGGCGATGGCACGAATGAAGGCAGAAGCGCATGGCAGTATTTGATCCCGGGTTGGAACAGCATCGACCTTTCGATCGAAAATGTGTTTAAAGCCGACGGCGGAGATATGGCGAATGTAACGACGCTGCGTCTTTTCAGCGCCTCGGGCTTTGCGATAAACAAATTGTATTTCGATAATATCTACGCGTACAAAGGCGAACCCGACGGCGATGTTATTACCTACGAAATTCTTCCTGCACCCGAACCGATTATGCCTCCGAATGTCGTAAAATCGATTTATTCGGATAAATACAAAAAAATCACAGAGTTGGCTGAAAATGCTTTGGGAGCGAATACCAAACTAAGTTTTCCGCAGATAGAGAAAGACGAACGTGTAATTAAACTTTTCTCGTTGGATAATGCTTCGCTTCGCGCGGCAACCATAATGGACTTTTCGGAGATGGAAAATATCCACTTCAATGTGTACAAAAAAGGAGAAGGAAGCGCCGAACTTGAAATCGGATTCCAAGCCCAAGGCGCCGCCGATGCGTATTATTCCACAACGAAACCGGTGTTGAAAAACAATGATTGGACGTACATAAATATTTCAATTCAAGAGTTGAAAGACGCCGGCGTCGATTGCTCGAAATTGGAAGATATTGTGTTCCGCGGCTCGGGCGATTTGTATCTCGACAACATTTTTGCCTTCAAAACCGAATACTTCCTTGGTTTGGGCGAAGAAGGCAAAATTACGATGGATTGGACTGAAGCAGGAAAAGCCGACGCGCTGCCCGACAGAAACCAAGCGTTTTTGGGTGTAAATTTGGCAAGCGCTTCAGGAGGAACAGTCCACGGAATTTTAGGTCAAAACTACACCTATCCTTCCGTTGAAGATTTGCAATATTTCAAATCGAGAGGTGTTCGTTTAATCCGCTTCCCATTCCGTTGGGCGCGCGTTCAGCACGATTTAAACGGGCCGCTCGACGCCGAACTCGATTGGGCGGAAATGAAAGAAGTCATAGCGGAAGCCGAACGCCTCGGAATGTATGTGATGCCCGATATGCACGACTATTGCCGTCGCACGATTGATGGGACAACGTATAAATTCGGCGAATCGGATAAATTGACGAAAGCGCATTTCGGTGATGTATGGAAAAAATTAGCAGCCGAATTGAAAAGCTTCACAAACATTTGGGGATACGACATTATGAACGAACCCTACGGTTTGGCAACGGGAGTTTGGCTTGAATACGCCCAAGAAGCAATCGACAGCATCCGTTCAATCGACGCCGAAACACCCATTGTTCTTGAAGGAGAAAGTTATGCCGCGTCATCGTCATGGCCGAGCACGGGCGGAAAATTGATTGATCTGGTAGATCCTTCCAATAAATTGATTTTCCAAGCGCATTGCTATTTCGACGCCGACAAATCGGGTCTTTACAAACAGGAAACCTACGATGCGGAAGTCAGCAGTCCGACGCAGCATATCGATCGTCTGAGACCGTATGTAAATTGGCTGAACGAAAATAACGCAAAAGGCATATTGGGCGAATTCGGCGTTCCCCGCAACGACGCCCGCTGGCTTACCATGCTCGACGAAGTACTTGCTTATTTGAAAGAAAACGGCGTTTCGGGAACCTATTGGGTTGGAGGAAATGGCTATGCGAACGATCATGTAAGTGTTCAGCCGCTGGAAAACTTTACGGTGGAAAGAGCGCAGATGAGGATTTTGGAAAAATATTTTTCAAACTACGGCATGACCGGCGTTGAAGATGTTCGAGTCCCGGAAAAAAATCTGTTGCTTACTTATCCGAATCCCGTAACCGAGCATGTATTCATCAGTACGGAGGAAGAAATGACGGCGGTCCGCGTCTTCAATTTTGCAGGAAGCCAAATAAAATCGGCGGTCGTAAAAGGAACACGTTCTCAGATGAACTTAAGCGATGTTGCAGGCGGGCTTTATCTGATACAAGTTCAGTTTAAAGACGGAAGCGTTGCGACAAACAAATTGGTAAAAAAATAAACCGATATAAAAAGAGATGAAAAAAAAACAATTTCATATTTTACTTTTATCCATCATAGTTGTTTTATCTTCATGTTCCGGTTCGACAAAAACTGCCGTGGAAAAACTGTCTGTCTTAAAAGTAACAGGCAATGTCTTTACCAACGAAGCAGGCGAAACGATCAGGCTGCAAGGAGTGAGCTTCTCCGACCCCGACAAGCTCGAAAGAGACAACAATTGGAACTTAAGATATTTTGAAGAAGCGAAAAACTGGGGTTGCAATATCGTTCGCTTTCCGGTGCATACTTATACCTGGCGGTACCGCGGAGCCGATGAATATCTGAAATTATTAGACCAAGGAGTTGAGTGGGCTGCGCAGACGGGAATGTATGTAATTATCGACTGGCACGCCATCGGAAATCTACCGCAGAACAAATACCCGCACTTCAACTACGAAACCAATTGGAAGGAAATCGTGAAATTCTGGCAGACGATCGCCGAGCATTACAAAGGAAACTCGACAGTTGCTTTCTACGAACTGTTCAACGAACCGACCGACCAAGAAGCGCCGTTGACATGGGAAATGTGGAGACCGATGATGGAAGAACTTATCGACGAGGTAAATAAAATAGACGACCAAAAAATATACGTGGTCGCCGGCATGGATTGGGCTTATCTGCTCGACGAAGTGATTGAAAACCCTGTATCGCGCCCGAATGTGGCTTATGTAACTCATCCGTACCCGCAAAAACGCGAGCAACCGTGGGAAGCTCAATGGGAAAACGATTTCGGCAAGGTCGCCGATGTTTATCCGATTGTCGCCACCGAATTTGGCTATGTGGTCGAAGGGCAGCGCGGGCAGCATATTCCCGTCGTCGGCGACGAGACTTACGGAAACGCCATTATAAATTATTTCGACAAAAAAGGCATTTCGTACACCGTATGGTGCTTCGACCCCGATTGGTCGCCCGCCCTGCTCGACGATTATAATTTTACGCCTTCGCCACGGCAAGGGGTATTTTTCAAAAATGTATTACAACGAAACTCTCTAAATTAATTTAATTATAAACAATTTATTAAAAAATTAAATGTCATGAAAAAAAATCTATTTATTCTTTCTGCAGTGTGCGTATTGTTCGCAACAAGTGTATCGGCTCAAGTAGCCGCTGATGTAACCATAAAAAAAGGTTGGAATATCGACGTCGATGGAAAACCGGACGATGCTATTTGGAGTTTGATTGATCCGGTAGCTATCGAACGGAATTTTCAAGCAGAAGAACCTTCTGTTACGGCTTTTTTCAAAATGTATTATACCGATGAATATCTCTATTTGTTGGTCGATGTGCAAGATGATGTGCATTATCCGCTTTGGCAGAATCCCGAAGATAGCAAGCGGGAGTATTTATACGACAAAGTTGAGCTTTACTTCGATATAAACGATGTGCTGAAAGACGGAAAAGGTCCCAGCCACAATGGTGCAAATGTTCCGCCTATCGCGCCGGGACACGCTCAGTTGGCTCCCGCTTTTGAAGAAGGCAACTACGACAATCCATTCATCCCATCGAATGCGGTGTATAACTATTTAAACAATCAGGTGTTTGTGGCTTATTCTACGAAGGCTGACAACACAAGCTACACGATTGAGTACGAATTTCCGCTGGACGCTTTTATCAACGACCGAGGCGAAAACCTGAGCGAAGCCGCATTCAAAGCGCTTCCTAACGGAATGGGATTCGATGTTACTGTTGTGGATAACGACAACGACGGCAAAAGCCGCAAAAGAAAAGTTTGGCGTTCTCAAACAAACGAAGCGTATGTGAATATGGACGATTGCGGAGTAATCGTATTCGGCGACGAAGTTTTATCCGGAATTAATAGTCCTGCAATCTCAAATGCAAAATTATATCCGAATCCTGTTAAAAGCGAATTGACTATTGAAGGCGATTTCGATCAGGTGGTTTTTACAAATATGGCGGGACAGCAGGTGAAAATGGCTGAAAGTAACCGCAAGGTAAATGTAAGCGAACTTGCGAATGGGCTGTATATTGTGAAAACATATCAAAACGGAGTTTGGACGGGAGTCGCCAAAATGACGAAGGAATAATAATAGTATGCTAAAGAAAAAAATATTGAAGCTACGGATTGTTTTTCTGCTTTTATCGTTTGGAGTTTTCCTGACGTCGAAAGCAGAATTAAATTCGTCGAATGCCGTTCAAGCCATCCGGCAGAACAACATCACTCTATCCGGAGTCGTGATGGATCAGCATAACGAGTCTGTAATCGGAGCTACGATTATTGTAAACGGAACCACAAACGGAACTACAACGGATTTCAACGGAAGATATACGCTTGGCGATGTTTCGCAGGACGCCGTAATCACCATAAAATATTTGGGTATGAAAACCCAAGAAGTTGCCGTGAAAGGGAAGAGCATTATCAATGTCTTCATGGAAGACGAATTGATCGGGATACAAGAAGTTGTGGTTGTAGGATATGGCTCACAGAAAAAAGTAAATCTGACGGGCGCCGTGTCGAACGTAAAAATAGACGAACAACTCAACAGCCGTTCATTAGCAAATGTATCGTTAGCCTTGCAAGGCAAAATTCCCGGATTGGCAGTCAGCCAAAGTTCGGGTATGGCAGGCGATAAAGGCGTCGAAATGCTCGTGCGCGGTATGGGAACCGTTAACGATGCAAGTCCTTTGATTGTGGTCGATGGGATGCCCGACGTCGACATCAACCGTTTGAATATGGAAGATATTGAAAGCATTTCGGTGCTGAAAGATGCTTC
>JAISWY010000027.1 GCA_031270925.1 Candidatus Symbiothrix sp. | reverse complement strand
AATATAATCATCAATCGTTGAAAATTTACCACAATAGTGATTTTGATTTGTATTCTTGAATTTACGTCCACACTTTTCACATTTCCACATACTAACTCCTCTCTATTTCCTTAGAATTTTTTCAATCGCCTTTCCTTTAGATAATTCATCAATCAATTTATCCAGATAGCGGATTTTTTGCATGAGTTTGTCTTCGATTTCTTCTACTCGATAACCACAAATTTTCCCTGTGATTTTTGAAGCATTTGGATTGATGTGAGGCGCTGGTGAAAAGAATGTTTCAAAATCAATATTCTTATCAAGTTGTTGCTGTAAGGTCTGTTGATTGTATCCTGTTAACCAACAAATGATGGCATCAATATCTTCTTTAGTATGTCCCTTTTTTTCCGCTTTTTGAACATAAAACGGATAGACACTTGAAAAACCGGTTGTAAATATTCTTGGTTTTTCCATGGTTCATTAATAATATGCTTTTTTAATTTTTTTGTCAATACTTTCCGGCAAATTGTGGAACGACTTAGGCAAATGGAACACCGAACCGCTCTGCGGCGGAGCATAAACAATCTTGTTATGTGCAGTATGGCCCATTATTTTTATTAATCTTTATAATTTTTCGCCGCAAAGATAGCATATTTGCTTACATATTGGATGCAAAAAGGCAAAAAAATTTTAGAAAAGCGTTATGGCACGCTTACGCCCGATCTGACCGGGTTGCGGGATACGCAGGTATCGTATGGTTGTGGGAGGGTAGCGATGAAACTTGCCTTTGAAGCCACCCATGAAATACGTATAAGGATGAATAATGTGCGAATGGCTCACACAAAAAGTGTGAACCATTCGCAATTTATTATCTTACAACCACTTTCCGCAAATAATTTCCGTTGCCGGAAGCGACTCTCACAATATACGTTCCTTTCACCCAGTCGGAAACAGGAATGGTAACCAAACCGGATTGTTGATTTACTTGTTCTACACACGAACCGATAAGATTATAAACAGCAATATCCGCATTTTCAGACAAATTTATCTGCAATACACCGGAAGCAGAATTTTGATATATTGCCACTTTCGATGTTTCCGCATCGGAAATACCACTCGTTCCCGCAAGAGGAATAAATTCATAATCGAATTTCAAAAATCCCGGCTTGCTTTCCGCATTGATAAATTGTTTCCAATAGATTTTAACATATTTTCCCGATGTAGTTTTCAGTACAATAATCATCGGATTTTCTGTTGCTCCTTCCTGCATTGACAAAGAAGAAAAGTCTGCGGATGCACCTGTTGCATTTTCTGCTGCCTGACGTGTAGCCGCACAAACCGAAAGCGATGTAGCTCGCGTAGGAGGCATAGCAGCTAAACTTTGGTAAAAAACACCTGTCGCAATGGCATCTGCGTTGTAGGTTGTATCCGGAGCTTCTGTCAAAGCGGCATAGACGTCGCTCAAAGATGTTTCGCCGGCAGAAACTGCGTCGGCGATGAAAATGGCGCCTGCATTGCCGTTTCCTGCTAATCCGCTATTAGTACGAATGTCGTAGGCATGGAAAGCGAAATCCCAATCGGTACGCGCCTGCCAATCGGTGTTGATTTTTTCTGTGCCGATTTTGCTGCCCGGATTGATATTTTCAAGCTCAAAGTCGCTTGTTCCTTCGACGATAACACCATCGGTTTCATCAAACACAAAATAATGCCATCGAGCGAAATCAGGTAATTCCGTACCTGCACCCAGACCGGCGTACAAATCATTGTAAATAAACTCGTTAGCCTTAACGCTAACATTCATGATTGAGAACGTGCTCAATAATACAAAAGTAAATTTTTTGATGTTCATAATAAAAAAATTAAAATTGATTTATAATTCATTTGTTTTTTTGTTCTATATCCAAATTGTCCGTTCCATCGGCTTGATAAACATATTGCATCGTTATTGTTCCCGAAACTCCGGCGTCGCTTTTGAAGTCTTTAAGATAAATTTTAGCGTATTTGCCGGCAGCGGTGCGAACAACAAATACTTTTTGGGCGTATTCCCATTTGCTGTTTTGCATATCCGTTAAAACCGCCCATTTTTGGGTTGCTTGGGCAAGTCCTGTATGAACGTAACCAATTTTTCCCTGCATCATCTGGCTCATATCATAGATAATAGAGTCTTGAATATCCGTTTGGTATCCATCTTTCGGTGCGGTTTTTACGGCATCGAAATCAAAGGCTTGTCCTTTGAAATTGTATTCCAAAATTCCACCTTTTCCGGTGCCGGATTTGCCGCTGTTGGTTTTCACATCTTGTCGATGAAAAGCCAAATCCCAATCGGTGCGGATGCGCCATGTTTCACTGTCTGCTTCATTGCCGGCATCGCAACTTCCGATGATTTCCCCTTGTGCAAAAGAAAAGAAATTCCATTGCGTGTAACTTGTGCAATCCAATATGGCCAAGCCTTCTTGGGGTTCTGTTTTTTTGAATAAATCGTCTTTGTTATCACACGACGATAAAAATCCTGCGCTCAACAGAGCGAACGCGATTGATTGAAATGTTTTTTTTGTATTCATATCGTTTTATATTTAAATTTGCGGATAATCATTATTTAAAATTGAATGTTTACACTTGTAAAAAATGTTCTGCCGGGATTATAGGATGCAAAATCCTTATTGATGTAATCCAACAAGTTGTTGATGCCGAATTGAAAATCGCCTTTTATGTCCTTATAAACGGGAAAATGTTGTGTATATACGAAATTGCTAATATAATAGTTGCCGGTAGGCTTTAACTGCCCGTTGTTTTCGGGATCAACCTTGCGGGACGACATAACTCTACCCGACAGCAACAGGTTGTAGTTCCATTGAGTAGAAGACGGCAAAAACGGCAAATGTTTTTGAACGAATTGTAAATTCATCGTTGCCGTATGTTTGCTGTTGTTCGACAATTGTTGGTTGGTGGCTTTGTCTATCGCGTTAGTAAAAGCGTATCCGCCGCGTAAACGAAAATGTTTTAGAACGGAATATTGAAGGGAGAGGTCGATACCCGAAATCTGCGCATCTTCTACATTTTCGTACCTCATTTCCGAACGGTTTTCGGCTGTGTTGAAAACCGAAAGTGTATTGATTTTGTTCTTGATAGCATTATCGTAAAACGTAACCGAAGCATTGACGTCATCCACTATATATTCCGCTGAAACGGCTTTGTACCACGATTTTTCGGGCGACAAATCGGGATTTCCGATGATCCACCAAGGCGGTTGGCTGCCTTCCTGGGGGATTCCGATCCAATGCGGATATTCCATATACAACTCCTTCAATGTCGGGATTTTATAGCCGTTGCTGATATTTCCGCGAAAACGGAAATGATTGAGGCGATACATCAACGAAAGATTGGGCGACAAATAACTGCCGAATTGCGAATGACGGGTATAACGTGCGCCGGCCAGTACTTCCAATCCGATTCCCGTTTTCCATTCGCCTTGTGCAAATAAATTCCAATTAGAGGCGTTTCTTTCGTCGGGATTAACGCCAAACTGATTATAACTGAACGTCTTTTCAAAATTCATTTCCGCTCCGCTTAGTATTTGTATTTTATCCGTTACATCCCAAGCGTCAATTAACTTGAAGGTGTTGTAGTGCGATCCATTGGCGCGTCCCGTCGAATCGTTTTTTAATTTGAAAATCAAATGACCGTCGTAATTATCGCTGTGTCCGCTCAATGTCAATATATTTTGAGGAGCAAAGACATAATTCAACTTGCCTCCCAGCGTGTAATTTTCATCCACTCTTTTTTGGTTTTTATCGGTCAGCCAATTCTGCTGATTGTAATAATTTCCTTTCAGTTCGACGTTCCATTTTTCTTTTTTGTATTTGAATATTTGCGACAGGCTGAAATCTTCATAAGGGTCTATTTGGGTTGAAGTTTCTTTAACCGTATAAGTATTTTGATTTTTCAATGCAAAAGAAGTTTTGGAAGAAAACGATTTTACTTTGAATCCCAACGACGCATCCACTACATCCATATACTTGGAATAGCGTCCGTGAAGATCGCCTTGCAACGATTTCTCCACATCGCGCGTAATAATATTGATGACCGACCCGATGGCATTCGACCCATACAATACCGACGATGCGCCGTTGACGATTTCGACCTGCTTGATGCCGGCGGTATTAAGGCGCGTGAGGTTGACTTTTTCGGTGCGCTCGCCAACCAGACGTTCGCCGTCAATCAGTATCAGGATGTATTTATTATCCAGTCCCTGTATCTGAATATTGTCGCCCATGGCCTGATTGGGAATGAAGCTGACGCCGGGAATGAAATTCTCCAAGGCTTCCACCAGCGTTGTCGCACCCGATTCGCGAATGACGTCGCCCGGAATAATTTTCGTCAGCACCGGCGTATTTTTCAGCGTGCGCGGCGTAAATGTTCCGGTAACGACCACTTCTTCCAGTGTAACGGGTTCTTGTGCAAAAAGCGAAAGTCCGCCCCAAAAGATTATAATTGAAAGTATTGTATTGCGTTTTTGCATCGTTTACATTTTAAAAATTCGACGGTGCAAAGTTCAGGTTTTTGGCGTAGCGGTACAATCCCAAAATATGGGGATTTTGATAAGGGGAACTACCTAATAGTTATAAGAGTGCCTCGAAGGTAATAAACTAATCGTATTTACCAAAACGACACCACATTCGGTTCATCCGGCAACAAGCGGCCGGGGCGTATTCGCTGGTCTTTGCCCACATCGAACCACTGCGAAACGCTGTGCGAAGGATTGACCACGATATAGCCGATTTGGAATTGCACCGAACGGAAAATCAGTCGATCGTTGGAAATGCGAATACCCATACCCAAAGTCGTATGGAAATTATCGGTCGAAAAATGGTAACGGTCGTTCAACCAACCGAAATCGCAAAAGCCGTAAAAGGCTAACCGGAAATTGTAAAAGTAGAACGGCGAAAAATAAACGCCTTCTGTGCGGCAGATCAAGCGGCTTAATCCGTTGTATTGCAGTGGCAAATTTAATATACGCAAACTGTTGAGGTCGCGAAACGTGATTCGCTCGCGCTCGCCTTCCATCCGGTTAAAACCCGCCGAATAGTTTGTGTTGATAAAATAGCGCATGTATCCTTTTCCCAATGGAAACAGATTCGTAAAAAAGCCTGTTTTCACTGCCAAAGTCGATTGTTGCGGCTCAAAATCATTGAGAAAATACGAGCCGTAAACGACCGATTGCCGTAGATAACCGATTTTGAGCCGTAGCCCGCCATTCCATTCGGCGGCAAAGTAATCACGCTTGCGGTAGCGGTCCCACGAGCGCCCGGCTGTAATTTCAAACCGGTATCCGTGAGGTATGTCTTCGCTTACGCCGAAACTGTAAATGTGCGAGCCGCGATAAAAACTTTCTCTGTAAATCCCTGCCGAAGCCAAGGCGACGATCCTGCTTTGGTAATAAGGATTGAGCATTTCGGATACCGCACCGCCATAGTCGAGGATTTGCGTTGCCAAAACGCGCGCCATCAGATAAATATTGTTTTTCCTTGCCGGAAGTTGTTGCGACAAGCCGGCCGAAACATCCCAAATTTGCCGTTTTACTTTGTACGATGTGTCTGTCAAAACTTGATGTTCGAAACCTTCATTTCGACGATACATCGTATTTACTGCATAATCCGAAGACTTAATAAACGGTTTTTTCGCTTGCAGAAGATACATATTGTGATTGTAACTGCGATCGATTTGGAAATCGCCGTTGAAAAACGAACCACCCATATTCTGCACGTTATAATCCACACTAAAACCGGATGTATGCGGATTTGGCTTTTCGGGATTTTCAATCCGGATATTTGAACCGATGCTCAGGTAATGCCCTTCACCAAGAAAATTGCGGTCGTAGAGCGACAGGTTAAATTCTTCGTCGCTTTTTTTCTCTAATTCGAAATTAATGTTCCATCGGTCGCGGGTATGAACAAACACATCCACCGCGCTACTGTCGTTCGGGTTTGGAGCGACAATGATGTAGGCGTCGGCAAAAGAACCGAGTCGTCGCAACAATTCTTCGTTACGAATCATGGTTGCGGCATCCACCATTTCGCCTGCCTTGAAAAGCAGGTTTTGACGGATGGTCTTTTCGCGCGTGGTAATATGCATGGCGTTTACCATGCGCGGAAAAAACGAATGCAAGGTGTCGTTGTACACATTTTTCGTCAGCACATTGACGGTCGCGATTTCCTTGCCTTCAAATTCGGAGAAATAAAGTGTTTCGTCCGTCAGTTGCTTGGCGACCCGACGTGCGTTTTCGCCTTTCCAATCGTTGTTGATTACGATAGAATTGATAATAAAATCGGTCAATTTTGATTTTCGCAAACGCTCCTGTAGCCCGTCGAAAAATTCGTTCGACCGGATAAAACGCTCACGCAGGGACGCAGAATCACTTGCCGTCTGTCCATATATGGCTGTAACCGCACCTAAACACAACATTATGCCGAAAAATCGTTTCATAATACTTCTGCAAAAATACGATAATTGTATTATAAATGGGAATTTTGAATACTATTTTTTATTGTATTTTGCAATATTCGATTATAAACAAAAATGTATATTCAAAAATACACTTGTTGTATTTTGTTGAATTTCAGACGATTGCGCAATGTGTATATTTGAAAATACATTTTTGCGGCAAAAATTATTTTGTAATATACATTTTATTCGTATCTTTGCACATTCAAATATACGATTTATGGAAGCATTGATAGAAACATATAAAAACAGGCTGGAGCGCACCGACAATAATTTTGTGCGTTACCTGATGCCCAATGTGTATTGGAACGACCGGCTTTATGCAATTGTCGGTGCGAGAGGTACGGGAAAAACAACGCTTATGTTGCAGTATATCAAGCAAAATCTTAATCCGAGCCAAGCTTTTTACATGAGTTTGGACGATTTATATTTTTCTAATAACCGCTTGGTGGAAGTGGCGCGCAAACTGTGGCAGGAAGGAGTAAGCTATCTTTTTATCGACGAAGTACACAAATATCCTTACGATAGTTGGGCGCAAGAATTGAAAAATATTTATGATTCGTATCCCGAATTGCACGTAGCCTTTTCCGGCTCGTCTATCCTGAATATTTACAAGGGAAATGCCGATTTAAGTCGTCGAGCCGTTGATTATGAGTTGTTTGGCTTATCGTTTCGGGAATTTTTGGCATTTGAAGGCATTGTGAATTTTCCTGCCGTTTCATTCGATGATTTATTGAAAAAACATCAGGAAATTGCAACAGAAGTTACGCGGGGCATCAAAATTATTCCGCTTTTCAGGCAATATTTGCAGAACGGCTATTTTCCTTATTATAAGGAAGGCTTGCACAATTACAGTCGCCGGTTGTTGAATACCGTGAGCGCGGTGCTTGAAACCGATTTGCCTGCGGTGGAAAAAATCGAGTATGTTTCCGTGCAGAAGCTCAAACGATTGCTCACGGTTATTGCAGGAATGGCGCCTTTCACTCCCAATATGGCTCAGTTGGGCAATTTGGTTGATATTCAGCGGAGTAACTTGCCGAAAAGTATCAATCAGTTGGAAAAAGCGCGTCTGTTGGGCTTGTTGCGCGACAGCGATAAAAAGATGAACGCATTGAGCAAACCCGCCAAAATTTATTTGGATAATCCGAATTTGGCCTATTCGCTCGGCAAGGATATTGCCAACATCGGCAATCTGCGAGAAACCTTCTTTTACAATCAGTTGCGTGTAGTGAGCGAAGTAACGAGCGCCCGGCAAGGCGATTTTACAG
>JAISWY010000432.1 GCA_031270925.1 Candidatus Symbiothrix sp. | reverse complement strand
TAGGTGTCGGTATTGCCGCTGATTTCGCCGACCAAAAAATGGCGGATAAAGGTTTTCGTATCCATGTAACGGCGGAATCCGTTTACTGGATGAGAATAATCGGAGGCATAAATTGCCGATTCCCACGAATTGAAATGATTCCGGATATAATTGAATTGTTGGTCCATAATGTCTTCACTGTCGGGCGATTTGACGGTTACTTTGGTGTTTCTGCCCGAACGGAACCATTTCGGTTCGCTTTCCGCGTATGCATCCACTTCCACCAGATAGCCGCCGGTCAGGTTTTCGGCCAAAATATCGGTAACTTTCATTTCTTTTATATCCACGCGGTCTTGGCGCACGTCGATATGGTCGCACAATTGATAACAGCCTTTGTATTCGCCGTTTAGATACAAATTGACGGGGCGGCCGGCCGGCGTGTAAGGCATTTTTAGCTGTTGGCTGAGATTGAAAGCCAAGAGATTGCGCATCAATGTTTTATCGCTGTGGTTGCTGATTAATGTCCAGTTGCGGGCTTCGGCCGGAAATCCTAAAATTTTCGCTTTTTTCGCCAATTTGAAGCGGTAGGGCTTTTTGTCGAAAGTTGTCCAGCTATAATTGCCGCGACCGCGAATTTCCACACTGTCGGTAAAAATCGTTTGCCCGTTGTCGGAAATGATGCTGACGATGCCTTTGATGTAATTTTCGCGATCAAGAATATCCTGATTGTTTGTCGTGTGTATGATTATATCGGGAATATTCGTTTGCTGCATCAGTTGCGAATTGTTTCCCTCGCTTTTGTAACCGTAAAATTCGAGTTCGGCGATATTGCACCTCATATCATTTGGACCGACATAGCGCACATAACGAAATCCGCGCGAGTTATTGACTGTTTTTTCGGTCATCTGGTTTTCAGGCGCTTGCTCCGTAATCATATACAAGGGAATCGCATCGCCGAAATCGGGCAAGTTAGCGCCTTCGAAAACGCCTAGAACGACTCGATGCTGATGAATTTTGCGCGGCGCATAAGCGACTTTGGTAATGACGTGCGGCTCGCCCAAATCCAAACCTGCCCATGTATTGGAACGTTCGTAAGATGCAAAAAACGTGTTATAATTGCCGTCGAACGCATCGGCAATCGTATTGACGGTGGTGGACATTTGATTATTGGAATAATCGACGCTTTGAGCCGTGCCGATAATCCGGCTTGGCTGAAGTTTCGCGGATGTCTGACTTTGAAGCAATGTGGAAATCAACAATAAACCGCCGATGAGCAGGATATTTTTGTTTTTCCGTTTCGGAAACCAGCCTTTTTCGACCCGTTCCCGTTGCTTGAACAATTCGCCGATGCCCCAAAATGCCGAAAAAGCAGTTACACCGCAAATCGCCGACAAAATCATGTTTTGAACCAGGAATGCTCCGAATAGAAAAATAATGCCGGTGAAAAGGAAAAGCCACCAGATTTTTACGCCGAAATAATATTCGCCCTTGATGACTAAGGGATGGAATACACCGATGACCAAAAACGTGGCCAATCCGATAATTATACCTGTAAGATGGTATGTTTCAATGAATTGCATCATTAGATTATAGATAGTTAGTAAAATACTGAATTACTTTTTCGCTGTATTTTTTTGAAATCGGGATGTCGGGAATGTCTTTGATGCCAAATTCGACATACATTCCGTCCTTTTGCCGGCGGATAACGTTAATCTGTTCAAAATTAACCATATACGAACGGTGGCATCGCAATACATTGGTTTCGGTCAACTGTTCTTCCATCGTTTTCATCGAATTACGGAGCATAAACCGCGTTAAAGCGCCTTTGTTGAGATACCAAATCAGCACGTAATTGTCGGCCGATTCGATGTAAAGCAAATTGTTCCGGTTGATGGAAAGTCGCAATTCATTTTTTTCATCATAAAACGAAAAAATCTTTTGCGTGTTGGTCGTTTCTGCCGATTGTTGTTGATTTTCAATGGCTTGCAATTTATTTTTGTTTTCCTTGTATATCAAATACAGATGAATCAAAGTATAAGGCAATAACAAAACCAAAGCAGTATTGACAGTCGATTTCTTAAAAGTATTCAAATAATCGTTTTCCGGATTCAGAACCAAGGTGTAGATGGTGTAAAACAGCGACATGAAAAAAATTTCAGATACGATGCAAACGGCGTATCGCCCCATCGTAATCGGATGTTTTTTGCCGTAGTAATACAGGATTATACGGATAATCGCCACCACCAATATGCCTGTAAGAATGATCAAACTGGAAAAAGCGAAAAATCTCAAGTCGGAAATATTCGGATACCAGTCGCGTGAACGAAACGGCGTGTAGATATTGATGAACACCAGCGCAAAAATAGCTGTGGACAATATCAGTGTAACGATATTTTTCCGGTTGTGTAAATAAGCGGGTATTTTTTGTGTCCACCACATAGATTGTTCTTTAAACGGCCTACAAAGATAGGGTTTAATATTGTTAAAAGCAAAATTGATAAAATCAGGCTAAATCTTTTTTTGAGGTGCTATTGACTTTTCAATGTAGCGAATTTAAAATCGGATGTCTCCACGCGGTCGCTCTGCTCCCTTGGTCGACATGACGGGACGGTCAAAGAAAAAAGGGAGGGAACAGGCTGTTGGCGACCTTGTCGCCAACAGCCTGTTCCCTCATCACTCTCCATGGAAGCGCGTCATGTCGAGCGGAGCGAAGCGAAGTCGAGACATCTAATTTTAAATTCGCTACGTTAAAAAGTCAATAGTACCTCAAAAAAAAGAATTAACCGATCTTTGCATCTATTTTCGTGTTTTTAGCGCGAAAATAAATCTTTTTTCTTACCTTTGTCGGGTTTATTTTTTATTATGATTTGTATTTAATTAATTGTTAATCAGATATATGAAAACAGGCGATCGAGTAAGATTCTTAAATGCTGTGGGCGGAGGTATTGTCCGCCGTTTTCAAAATAAAGAGATTGTAATAGTGGAGGAGGACGACGGTTTTGAAACGCCGGTTCTCATCCACGAATGTGTGATAGTGGACGAGTGGAATATCTCGGCCAATAATATTCCGCGAAAAACGCCGGTTGCATCGGCAGAAATTGAAAAACCGGAACCGGAAGAAGTTCTTCGAGTGAAAAAACCGGAAAAACGCGATTTCATCGAAAAATCGGGCGGTGATCGCTTGAATGTGGCTTTGGCTTATTTGCCGCTTGATATTAAAAATTTGAGCAAAACCGATTTTGAAGTGTATTTGGTTAATGACAGCAACTATTTCCTGTTTTTCAATTATATGACTTGTCAGAATCAAGCGTGGATCAGTCGGAAAACGGATATTGTCGAACCGAATACTCACCTTTTCATCGAGGAATTTACGAAAATGCAATTGAATGAAATGGAAAAAGCCTGTATTCAATTGATTGCTTTTAAACAGGACAAACCGTTTGTCTTGAAAAATCCGCAGAATGTTGAGATTCGCTTGGAAGCCGCCACATTCTATAAATTGCACAGTTTCCGCGAAAACGATTATTTTGAAGATGATGCGCTGGTGTATCCGGTTGTTACGAACGACAATCCTGCCCGTGAACTGTTGATTTCGGCCACCGATTTGCAAGAAGCGATGATGCAGAAAAAGAAAGCGGAACAACCAGCGCCGAAATCGGAAAAACGAGACAAAAAGCCCCAAATCATCGAGGTCGATTTGCATATTAATCAATTATTGGAAACGACGGCCGGAATGGACAACGCCGCAATATTGAATTACCAATTGGATGTTTTTCATCGGACGATAGCCGAAAATTCCCGGAAAAAAGGGCAAAAAATCGTGTTTATCCATGGTAAAGGCGAAGGTGTGCTACGGACTGCGGTTTTGTCGGAATTGAAACAAAAATACAAGCAATATCCGGTGCAGGACGCTTCGTTTCGGGAGTATGGTTTTGGGGCTACGATGATTACCATCCGGTAAATCTCCTTTTTTAGTGTATAAGGCTTCACCGATAAGACCGTAATTTGCACCTAAAAACAGCTTGTATTTTGAATAAAGAAGCAGGAGAAAAAATGACAAAACAGCAAAGAAAAATTAAACTTTTCTTTGCTGTTTTGTCATTT
>JAISWY010000431.1 GCA_031270925.1 Candidatus Symbiothrix sp. | reverse complement strand
CGAGGTCTGGCTCGCCACGGAAGGCAACGGTTTAGTCCGTTTTAATCCCGAAACAAATGAATTTACGAGTTTTACGACCGACGACGGCTTACCGTCCAATTACATTTTAAGTATGGAAGGCGACGATTCCGGCTTGATTTGGATTACTACGGAACGCACCTTGTCGTGTTTTGATCCGGAAAACCACTTGTTTATGAACATCGGAAAACAAATCGGATTGAAAAAATTCAGTTTTATCCCTTACGCTTCGGTCAAGCGGAAAAACAATCATCTGGCTTTCGGAACGGTCGATGGCGTCATCGAATTTCCGGCGCAAAGCTTTTCCGACCTTGAATTGAAAGCTCATTTGGTTTTTACCGATTTCAAACTCTTTTACAATTCGGTAGCGATCAATCAGGAAAATTCGCCGCTCGAAAAAGCCATTGACGAAACCGGTAAAATCGTTTTATCGCACAATCAAAATTCGTTTTCTTTCGATTTTACCCCTGTCAATTACCGTTCGCAACAACAAATAACTTATGCTTACCGGCTCGAAGGCTTCGATGCCGAATGGTATGAAACCAACAGTAAAACAGTCGGTTATACGAATATCAATCCGGGAAGTTATGTCTTTCATTTGCAAGCCTTGAATGCAGATACCAAACAAATCCTCGATGAGCGGACAATCGCGATTACCATCAAATCGCCTTTTTACCGCTCGGTTTGGGCGATGTTCATTTATGCGGCCTTGATTTTGGTTGTTTTGCGTTTCGTTTTCCTGTATTTCAAGAATGCATTGGAAAAGCGCCAATCGAAGGAAAAAATCCGCTTTTTTACTTCCATCGCTCACGATATTCGCACGCCGATTACGTTGATAAAAGCGCCGCTGAACGATTTGTCGGAAAAGGAAAACTTGTCGGAAAACGGGAAATCGGCGCTGGATATTGCCGTTCGCAATGCGGATAAGATTTTCCAAATGGTTTCGCAATTGTTGGATATTCATAAGGCCGATATGTCGTCGTTGCGGCTTATCATTTCGAAAAATGAGCTGAAAAAATATGTGCAGGAAAAAGTGGTGCAATTCAAAGTGGAAGCCGAGCGCAAAAATATCAGCTTGATTTCAAAAATCGATTTTGCAAAACTGAATGTGTGGTTCGACCGTGAAAAAATGGATAAAATAGTGAACAACCTCTTAACCAATGCGATAAAATACACGCCGCAGGGTGGAAGCATTTATCTGGAAGCTTCGGAAGACGAAAAGAAATGGCATCTGAAAGTGAAAGACACCGGCATCGGCATCCCGCAGGCGGAACAGAAATACTTGTTTACCCGTTTTTTCCGCGCCCGTAACGCCATCAATTCCAAGGAAATCGGCACCGGCATCGGACTTTTGCTTGCCAAGGAGCTTGTGAATCTGCACGAAGGCTCCATTTCGTTTGTAAGCAAGGAAAATGTCGGCACCGAGTTTGAACTTTCTTTTCCCAAGGGAAAACGGTATTTTATCAAAAAAGAATTGTTGAAAGGTTATATCATTGAGGAAAACGATGATGATGTTGAATCCGACGTAGAAACCTCGCATGCAACGTCTTTACAAATAGAAATCGACGAACGCAAGCCGAAAATCCTGCTCGTAGAAGACAACGACGACATGCGCACCTATCTGAAAGCGCAACTGTCGGAACTCTACCAAGTGTTTGAATCCGAAGACGGACAGGAAGCCTTAACGAAAGTCCCGGAAATCAACCCCGCCTTAATCGTTTCCGATAATCTGATGCCCAATCTGAACGGTAGCGAAATGTGCTTCAAATTGAAAAACTCGATGGAAACAAGCCATATCCCCATCATCTTATTAACGGCCTTGGCCGACAAGGAAAATATCATCAAAGGACTCGATTGTGGCGCCGACGACTACATTACCAAGCCTTTCGACATTGCTATTTTGCAGGCGCGTATCCGTAACTTGCTGCAAAACATGGAGAAACTGAAAGCGATGCGAACGGCAACCGACAAAACGACCGACGAAGTCCAATACCCTAATCTTTTAGACAAAAAATTCATGGACAAACTGGTGCATACTTTGGATGAGCATTTGGACAATGCCGAGTTCTCCATCAACGACCTTTGCTTGGCTATGTACATGAGCCGCTCCACGCTTTTCAATAAACTCAAAGCCCTGACCGGACAAGGGTTGAATGATTTTATCCGCATCCATCGCTTGAACAAAGCTAAGGAACTGCTTTTGACAAAAGAATATAATGTTTTTGAAACTTCCATTATGACAGGCTTTCCGGATACGAAGTATTTTAGTACGGCTTTTAAAAAACAGTTTGGACTTAGTCCGAGTAAGGTGGGGAAAAGTTAAGTCGATTTCAGTTCGTCGGCGCAATACATAAACGTTCCGATGAGCGGATTGTACCGCCGGATATTATGATGTGCATATCTTCGTTACCGTTTATCCCTGAAAAACCGCTTCATCAACTCCGTCGCCTCAGCCGCCATAAGACCCGAAACAATTTCCGTTTTCGGATGCAATAAATCCGGATGGAAGCGGCTGTAACCGCGTTTTTCGTCTTTGGCGCCATATACGATTCTGGAAATTTGCGCCCAAGCCAAAGCGCCCGCACACATCGGACAAGGCTCGACGGTAACATAAAGCGTGCAATCGGTTAAATATTTGCCACCCAAAGTATTAGCGGCGGCGGTAACGGCCAGCATCTCGGCGTGGGCGGTAACGTCATTCAGCGTTTCGGTAAGGTTGTGGGCGCGAGCGATAATGCGATTATTGCACACCACTACGGCGCCAATCGGCACTTCTCCACGATCGAAAGCCTGTTGTGCTTCGACCAAAGCCTGTTTCATGTACTGTATGTCCGTCGATTGATTCATTTGATACTAAATTCGCATCCGCAATATTGCTGGTTGTAAAATCCGTTTTGTTGTAATAAAAACCGGCGGCGTTCGCTCAGCCCGTCTTTCCGCCAGTTTTTCGCCCAAAATTCGACGTCCGGCGTTTGTCCGGTCGCCCATTTTCCGGCCTGTTCGATTTGTTCCAAATTTTTCCAACGCGATGAGGCTAAGGTCGTAGCTATTTTTGTAAATCCTTGTTCATTAGCCGTTTGCGCTGTTTTTAATAAGCGCAT